>NZ_JBHVQU010000046.1:0-28654 GCF_042886655.1 Peribacillus sp. NPDC058002
CGCCCCGCCCCCACCCCACACCACAGCCACGTTATTTAATGTCTCGGCTTCAAGATTGATATTAACTGTTACATTCGTCTGCAGCGTCAGTTGTGTATATGAGAGAGATCTTGGAGCCGTGCAGCAACCGTTTCCGGTTGAACGGCAGATAAGATAACATGGTCGCTGTCTGTAATTATTACGGCCCTGGTTCTTCTACCATATGTAGCATCTATTAAGGATCCGCGGTCCCGGGCGTCCTGGATGATCCTTTTGATCGGAGCCGATTCCGGGCTCACGATCGATACGATCCGGTTTGCGGAAACGATATTCCCAAAACCAATATTAATGAGCTTTATTGACATTTTTGTCCCCCATTCATATCTATTGTCACCTTGTTAGGTTCATCATAAACCGACTACTCGATATTTTGAACCTGTTCCTTTAATTTTTCAAGAAGACTTTTCATTTCCACCACTTCTTTGGTAATGGCCGAATCATTCGCCTTTGATCCGATCGTATTGACTTCCCTGTTCATTTCCTGGACAAGGAAGTCAAGTTTTCTTCCAATTGGTTCATTATGGGTAAGCGTTCTTGAAAATTGCTGTATATGGCTATCGATTCTGGTCAGTTCTTCATTTATATCACATTTATCAGCAAAAATGGCCGCTTCTGTAATAATGCGGCTATCTTCGATCAATCCTTCAGTCAACTCGGCCAGCTTGATTTCCAACCTGGCTTTATATTTCTCGACGACTGAAGGTGCATGCATTTTGACCCCTGCTACAATCTCACCGAACCTTTTCAGCTGGTGTTTCATGTCCAAGGCCAGTTCCTGACCTTCCAGATTCCGCATTTTTTTCAGATTTTCCAATGCCCCCGTGACAGCCTTCAATAATAGGGATTCCAAATCGGCAGGAACCGCAGGTACTTCTTCCGTCATGAAAATCGATTCAAGTTGCAGCATATCCTGTAATGTAATGGAACTTTCCAGATTGTACTTTCGCTTGACTTCATCCATCAAACCCACATACTGATCCGCAAGATTCCAATCGATCATCACCTTTTTGGAAACTAGGCTCTCACCTTCCACTGTAATGAAGATTTCCACCCGTCCCCTTCTTATGTATTGATTCGCCTTCTTCTTCACCTTTTCTTCCAAAATCAAAAGCTGGCGCGGCATCCGAATCGTATATTCACAAAAACGATGGTTCACGGTCTTAATTTCGGCAAAAACCTTGACCTGTTCGTTTTCCGCTTCTTCTCTTCCATAGCCCGTCATACTGGTAACCATGGTTCCACATCCTATCAAACATAATGTAGTAATTTGGCCTTTAACTTTCATTATATATTAGCTACAGCATGAAAACTTTAGCTCACAAATAAAATACTACAAAAATAAAAAGGCAATAGAGCATGACTCTACCACCTTAAAGATTATAACATATATCATTGTGCTTTTCTTGCTAAAAAGGTTCCAGCCAGTAAAAAAGTTGGAATGGATGCCATCCCTATAACTAATAGCCAATCCCTTCCAGAAATTGGTACTGTATGAAAGATTGTTTGTAAAGGCTGGACATACATGACGGCTACCAACAATAATAGGGATGATAGTACCGCCCCCACTAGATAAAGGTTACCGAATGGATTTCTCGAGAAGATCGAATGTTCGCTTCGGCAATCGAATACATGTATTAGCTGAGCTAAGACCAAGGTAGCAAACGCAATCGTTTGTGCATATGCAAGATTATCCGGATTTGCACGGTATACTACATAAAATGCGATCAATGTAGAAATCCCGATCAGAAACCCACGGGAGATGATCTTCCAGCCAAGCCCTCTTCCAAAAACTCCTTCATTAGCATTTCTTGGTTTTCTTTTCATTACATCTTCTTCTGGGGAATCCAATCCCAATGCCATTGCAGGCAGTCCGTCGGTAATAAGGTTCACGAATAAGATCTGGATTGGTATCAAAGGTAACGGCAAGGCAAACAGCATCGCAAAAAACATGACCAAAATCTCCCCAACATTGGAAGCAAGCAGATAACGGATGAACTTCCTGATGTTTTCGTAAATATTCCTGCCTTCATTGATGGCCGATTTAATTGTGGCAAAATTGTCGTCAACCAATATCAAGGAAGAAGCTTCCTTAGCGACATCAGTACCCGTGATACCCATGGATATACCAATATCCGCTGATTTTATCGCAGGGGCATCATTGACACCATCCCCTGTCATTGCAACAACATGTCCTTTACTTTGCAAGGCTTTTACGATTTTCAACTTATGTTCAGGGGAAACGCGGGCAAATACCGAAACACTTTCAACAACTTCCTCAAGTTCCCCGACTTCCATGTCGGCCAATTGCCGTCCTTCCAGTACACGGTCTTTTCCTTTTAAAATACCAAGTTCTTTAGCTATTGCCTTTGCGGTTATTATATGGTCGCCAGTAATCATGACAGTTTTGATCCCCGCATCCCTGCATTCCTTAACTGCCTGCTTCACTTCCGGACGTGGGGGATCGATCATGCCCTGCAGCCCCATGAAGGTCAAATTGCGCTCAGCTTCGGTTTCATGAAGCAAAATCGTTCCTTTTGAAAGGGGTTTATAACCAACAGCAATCATTCGAAGTGCCTGCGAGGCAAGCTCATTCATATCCTGTTGCACCCTTTCCTTACTCTTCTGATTCAATATTTCCGACTTTCCTTCCCAAAGAATCGTGTCGGACTGGGCGATTAATACATCAGGTGCGCCTTTTACGATGACGAAATGTTTATCTTTTTCATCCTTCACTATGACACTCATCATTTTGCGGATCGAGTCAAATGGAAACTCCTTGACTATCGTAAATCTCTTAGACAAGTGTTCCCTCGTCATGCCCGCTTTCATTGCCGCGACCAACATCGCCCCTTCTGTCGGATCACCGTCCAAAATATATCGTTTACCATCCTCCTTTAACTCGGCATTATTACAGAGCATGCCGAATGTAATTATTTGAAGCAAGGCATTATGGTTTTTCGGGGCAACTGAAACTCCTTCTAAAGAAAACTCTCCGACCGGATTATAACCAGTACCGCCGACATCCCAAGTTTTCCCTCCACTCCAAACCTTCGTCACCGTCATTTTGTTTTGTGTAAGTGTTCCTGTCTTATCTGAGCAAATCACCGTTGCGCAGCCAAGCGTTTCTACAGCAGGAAGCTTGCGTACTATCGCTTTTTGTTTGATCATACGCTGAACGCCCAAAGACAATGCTACAGTCACAATGGCTGGCAAGCCCTCGGGAATCGCCGCAACAGCCAAAGATACCCCGGCCAAAAACATCGTATAGAGGTCATGCCCTTGAATGACACCAGTCAGGACCACTATTACAGTTAATATTAAAGCCGTGACGATCAAAATTTTTCCTAGCTGCTCCAACCTCCGTTGAAGTGGTGTTTCTTTTGTTTCAGCAGTCTGCAGGAGATCTGCAATCTTGCCCATCGCCGTATTCATTCCAGTAGCGATTACGATTCCGACCCCATTTCCCCTTGTTACCATCGTTCCCATAAACGCCATATTTTCCTGATCACCGATACCTTCAACCTCATTCATCAATGGATCAGAAGATTTAACTGCCGGGAGTGACTCACCGGTAAGTGCAGACTCTTCTATTTCAAGGCTTGAATGCTCGATGATCCGTAAATCGGCACCAATTCGGTCACCACTTGAAAACTTCAGGATATCCCCTACTACGACTTCTCTCGATGGGACTTTCAGCCACTGGCCATCCCGAAGTACGTTAACTTGCGGCGCAGCCATTTCCTTTAGGGCATCCAGGGATTTCTCTGCCTTCCGTTCTTGAAAAAACCCAAGTAATCCATTCAAAAAAACAATCGCCATGATGGCAATCGCATCGATATATTCACCCAATATCCCGGAGACTAGGGTCGCGGCAAGTAAAACTATGACCATGAAATCTTTGAATTGGGCGAAAAATAAAAGAATGGCTGATTGTTTTTCTCCTTCCTTCAATTCGTTAAAACCATGCTTTCGCAGCCTGTCCTTTACTTCATCATCGTCCAAACCGTGTGTAACGTTTGTTTGAAGCGCTTTCTCCATTTCTTGATTATTCATTTCCTTGAACTCCATCAAGTATCACACATCCCTTTGAATAGAATGAAATAGGCTCCTGTATACATCTCAACAGGCGCTTTTTGCTTTATTCATCCAACACCTGCCTGCTTACCGATACATAAAACAACCTGCTCTTCTTCCATGATTATTCAGACTCGTCCAAAATAATGCTATAATTAAACAGAATTGCGGAAAGAAGAACAATCCGGATAATTTATGAATGAACGACCGCTAATCATGATGAATGGACTAAATTTGCATTTAATCTCAGAAACAAAAAAATCAGCCATTCAATTTATCTAAACTATCAACCCCAGCTTTTCACCCAGTTCGCTAAAAAATTGGGATTAGCTAAAATGGGCAGCCCCTGATGCTTTGATAACGCCCGGCAAAAATGAGTTCTTAGAAAATCTTATGTAAAGGAAGTAAAAATAGAATGTCATTTGATGGATTATTCACGAAAGCGATGACGGAAGAAATCGCTTCTATATTAAAAGGTGGACGAATCAATAAGGTACACCAGCCTTATAAAAATGAAGTTATACTGGTTGTTCGTGCTGAAGGTAAGAACCATAAGCTCTTACTATCAGCCCACCCAAGTTATTCGAGGGTGCAAATGACCGAAGAAAGTTATGAAAATCCCAAAGAGGCACCCATGTTCTGTATGCTTCTTAGGAAGCACCTCGAAGGCTATACGATAGAAAATATTTATCAATATGAACTTGATAGGATGATCATTTTTGAAGTGAAGGGCCGCAATGAGCTTGGTGATGTCTCTCAAAAGCAGTTAATCATTGAAATCATGGGGCGTCACAGCAACATTGTTTTAGTCGATAAAGAACGAAATATGATTTTGGACAGCATTAAGCATGTTTCACATGCTGTTAACAGTTATCGTGCAATATTGCCCGGCCAGGAATATTTGGCCCCGCCCGCACAAGAAAAGAAGAATCCCTTCGAGGCCACAGAGGACGATATAAGAAAGAATATCGACTTCAATGCAGGAAAGCTGGATCGACAGCTTGTTGCCCATTTTTCTGGAGTTTCGCCATTAGTTGCAAAGGAAGCCGTTTACCGGGCTGGACTTGCCAACAGCACGACCCTTCCATCAGCTTTTTTAAAGATTATCCAAGAAATCTCGGAGCAAAACTATACCGCGATGATCAGACAAGATGGAAATAAAGAAGTTTTTTATATGCTTTCACTCGATCATCTGACTGGGAATCAACGTACATTCCCTTCATTGAGCGAGATGCTCGACCGCTATTACTTCGGAAAGGCAGAAAGAGATCGAGTAAAGCAAAAGAGCCAGGATGTAGAACGTTTCATTACTAATGAAATAGAAAAGAACTCAAAAAAAATCGGGAAGCTCGAACGTACATTAAAAGATACGGAACGCGGAGAACAGTATCAGTTGTTCGGTGAGCTGCTTACAGCTAATCTATATCAAATGAAAAAAGGCATGAAGGAAATAGAAGTCGTCAATTATTATGATGAAGAACAAAGTATGGTCACCATCCCGCTTGACCCGTTAAAAAATCCATCAGATAATGCACAGAAGTACTTCTCCAGATACCAAAAGTCCAAAAATGCAGTCGGAGTCGTCCAAGAACAAATCGAAAAAACAAAATTGGAATTGTCCTACTTTGAAGCCCTGCATCAGCAGCTCCAATCAGCTTCACCCAGAGATATTGAGGAGATTCGCGAAGAACTACAGGAAGAAGGATACATTAGGCAAAAAAAGAAAAAAGGCATGAAAAAGCCTGCAAATGCAAAACCGCAGCTTGAAACATATTATGCTACAGATGGAGATCTCATTTTTGTCGGGAAAAATAATAAACAAAATGATTATCTAACGAATAAGTTTGCACGCCGTGATGAAATATGGCTTCATACCAAAGATATACCTGGCTCACATGTTGTGATTCGAAATGAATCGCCAAGTGAAAAAACGATAAAAGAGGCAGCCGTATTAGCAGCTTTCTTCAGTAAAGCACAGCAATCAAGCTCAGTGCCCGTTGACTTCACACAAGTTCGCCATGTTAAGAAACCGAATGGTTCCAAACCCGGGTTCGTGATCTACGACCAGCAGCAGACCGTATATATTACACCTGATGCCGATACTGTCATACGCTTAAAGGAAGCGGTAAAGGATTGAAAGGTAAAAAAATAGAGGTGACCCAATCCTTCGTGTTTGGGTCACCTCTATTTTCATGCAGAAATCCAAGCCGTATCAGCCGGATTCTCACGCCATTTTTTTAGCTTTTCCAATTCTTCTGCTGTGATGTACCCTTTTTCATTAGCGACTTTTATCAAAGTCGAGTAGTCACTCAATGAATGGTTAATAATGCCCTCAGCATCGAATTTTTCTTTTCCTTTTTCCAATTCGTAAGTGAAGATCGAAACGACTCCTAGAACATCACAGCCAGCTTCTTTCAGCGCGTTAACAGCAGTAATCACACTTCCGCCGGTTGAAATCAAGTCTTCCACAACCACCACTTTTTGTCCTGGAACAGCACGGCCCTCAATTTGATTGCCCTTTCCATGCTCCTTGGCTTTGGATCGAACATAGCACATCGGTGCATTTAATTTTTCACTCACCCAAGCTGCATGCGGAATGCCGGCAGTTGCTGTGCCTGCAATCAGTTCAGCCTCAGGGAAGTTCTGTTCAATCAATCCTTTTAATCCTTCCGCTATTTCATTGCGAACCTCTGGGTACGAAAGGGTTAAGCGGTTGTCACAATAAATGGGTGATTGAATCCCAGATGCCCAAGTAAAGGGGTCATTCGGCTGCAGGTACACTGCTTTTATTTCCAATAGATGCTCAGCTATCTTATTATTTAACATGATATTCCCTCCCAAGCTGCTTTCATATCCAAATACGCCTTTAATGGATCTGCCGCCCCCGTTATGGCTCTCCCTACAACGATGGCATCCGCTCCAAAACCCCTAGCCTGTTCAGGCGTTGCAATTCTCTTTTGATCATGCGCTTGTCCACCTGCACTTCGGATTCCAGGTGTGACCGTTAAGAATTCATGACTGATGCGTTCATGTATGTTCTTTACTTCATGGGTGGAACAGACGACGCCATCCAATCCTGCCTGTCTAGTAAGTTTTGCATAATGGAGGACCGAATCCTCCAGAGATCCGGCAATGTTTTGCTCAACATTCATTTGTTCCTGTGATGTGCTCGTCAGTTGGGTAACCCCTATGCATAATGGGCGTTTTTTACCAGCGGACGTTCCCTTATCCAAACCTTCCATGGCTGCTTCCATCATCTTTTGTCCACCCGCCGCATGGACATTGACCATGTCAGCCCCTAAAGTTGCCAATCCTGTCATGGCCATTTTGACGGTATTCGGAATATCATGAAGCTTCAAATCCAAAAACACATCGTGGCCTTGCTCTTTTACGAAAGAAATTATTGATGGTCCATTCTGATAAAATAATTCCATCCCCACTTTTACAGCCAATTTTTCCGAATGGAACTGTTTTAGGAATTCTTCTGTTTGAATGAGGTCAGGAAAATCAAGAGCGATAATTAGTGACTGTTTCATTCTGCTTCCAGCTCCTTCCGGTACATTGTGAAATATGATCAAATCCGAGCTCATCCAACAATTTCGGTAATTCTTCGATGATGGTCGGGCATACAAAGGGATCCACGAAGTTAGCGGTTCCCACCGCAACAGCACTTGCACCCGCATAGAAAAATTCAATGACGTCTTGCGCTGTAGCGATGCCGCCCATTCCGATGATCGGAATAGACACTTGCTGGCTTACCTCATAAATCATCCGGAGCGCAACAGGTTTTATTGCAGGACCAGATAACCCACCCGTCCTGTTAGAAAGGATCGGTCTGCCAGTTTTTAAATCCAATCGCATGCCGACTAATGTATTAATCATTGTCAAACCGTCGGCACCGCCCTCTTCTACTGCTTTGGCCATTTCCACAATATTACTGACATTCGGTGAAAGCTTCACATACACAGGGACGGAAGACACTTCCTTGACCGCCTTGGTCACCTCTTTGGCAACTTCCGGCACCGTACCGAAAGCAATGCCACCTTCTTTAACATTCGGACAAGAGATATTCAATTCAAGTGCTTTTACATTCCCCACCTTACTTATATCACTGGCAACCTTTACATAGTCATCTATTTGCGAACCGGCAACGTTGGCGATGATGGGAACATCATACCCGCCTAGCCAGGCCAATTCTTCACTGATGACCTTTTCTAAACCTGGATTCTGCAGACCGATGGCGTTCAGCATTCCCGATGAGGTTTCCGCAACACGCGGAGTAGGGTTACCGAACCTCGGTTCAGGAGTGGTCGCTTTGATCATGATCGCCCCAAGAATATCCAAGTCGAAAAATTGACTGTATTCACGGCCGAATCCAAAGCATCCAGATGCTGGCATGACTGGGTTTTTCAAGTTTAATCCTGGTAATTCCACTGAAAGCCTGCTCATAATACCACCTCTCCTGCCCGGAATACGGGTCCATCACTGCATACCTTTTTATAACTGAAACCAGTTGGATCATCCCCTGTATGACACACGCAGGCAAAGCATGCACCGATGCCGCATCCCATCCTTTCCTCAAGGGACAGGTATAGCTTTTTCTCACGATAGCCCGCTTCCAACGCTCTTAACATTGGTGTAGGCCCGCATGAAAAGATCGTTGCAAACTCTTGCTCGAGGTTGTCTATTACAGTCGTAACAAATCCTTTTGTCCCATAAGAACCATCAACCGTAGCAATATAGGTATCACCTAATTCACTGAATTCTTTTTCGTAAAAGATGGCTGACTTGGTCTGGAAGCCCAATACATGGATTACCTTAACACCTTTTGCAACCAACATCCGTGATAATTGATACAGGGGCGGGACCCCAATCCCGCCACCAACCAATAATGCCGTTTCGCCCTTTTTGGCCTCATGAACGGGAAATCCGTTGCCAAGGGGTCCAAGGATATCGACCGCTTCCGCCTCTTTACGCTGTGATAACAGCGCCGTTCCTTTACCTTCAGCCCGGTATATCATCGTGAACTGCTTTTCACTGTTGTCGTAAGAAGAAATTGAAATCGGGCGTCTTAGCAATGGCTCAGTGCCATCTGTTGTCTTGACTTGGACAAACTGGCCTGGCTGATTCATCTCTGAAACCAATTCACCTTGAAGAGTAAGTTCAAAAATGGATGGGGCCAGTTCCTTATGATTTAACACCTTCATTCTTTCCTTCTTGATCATATATAGCTCACCTCACGACTTTTTTCCGTTTTTCCCATTGCTTCTGCCGAGAAAGTCATCGATTCTATCACTCTTAAAATAGCTTCTGCCGTATCAAGTGATGTTAGGCATGTCACTCCATTTTCAACCGATTCACGCCGGATTCTGAAACCATCTCGGGCAGGCTGCTTACCTTTTGTCAAAGTATTTATGACAAATTGTGCTTCCCCGTTCCGGATAACATCCAGCAGGTTTGTACCTTCTTCGCCAATTTTACCGACAATCGCAGTCGGGATGCCGGATTGCTTCAATAAGGCAGCAGTTCCGCTGGTGGCTATCAGCTTGAAACCGATATTATGGAAACGTTTTGCTAAAAGTAGCGCTTCTTGCTTATCTTTATCAGATATCGTCAATAACACCGAACCATGCCCCTTAATTTTGAAACCGGAAGCGACCAGCCCTTTGTATAAAGCCTTTTCAAGGGTGCTATCTTTCCCCATTACTTCACCAGTCGATTTCATTTCAGGTCCGAGTGAGATGTCCACACCTCTTAATTTTGCAAAAGAGAAGACCGGCACTTTCACATAGACCCCAGTTTGTTCTGGCACTAACCCCGATTTGTAACCTTGGCTTTCAAGTGTGTGGCCCAAGATGACCTTCGTGGCTAAGTTGGCCATCGGCACGTTCGTAATTTTACTTAAGAATGGAACGGTCCGGCTTGAACGTGGATTTACTTCAATCACATACACTTCTTCATTGCTGATGACATATTGAATGTTCAAGAGACCAATTATATTCAAACCTTTTGCCAACCGGGTCGTATAATCGATGATTACTTCTTTTTGTTTTTCCGTTAAATTTTGAGGCGGATAGACTGCAATCGAATCACCTGAATGGACGCCGGCACGTTCGATATGCTCCATGATTCCAGGGATAACGACGGTTTCGCCATCGGAAATTCCATCAACTTCAATTTCCTTACCCGTTAAGTAGCGGTCGATCAGGACAGGATGATCCGGATTTATTTTCACGGCATTTTTCATGTAATGCAGCAATTCCTCTTGTTTATAGACGATTTCCATCGCTCTTCCTCCGAGAACATACGATGGCCTTACTAAAACCGGATAACCAATATCTTCAGCGATGACGATTGCTTCATCAACCGATGTTGCAGTTTTACCCTTTGGCTGCGGAATGCCTAAATCCTTAAGTGCTCTTTCGAATTTATTGCGATTTTCCGCCCTATCCAGGTCTTCAAGTGAAGTACCAAGGATCTTCACTCCTCTTTCAACAAGACCATCTGCAAGGTTGATTGCTGTCTGTCCCCCAAACTGGACGATGACCCCTTCCGGTTTTTCCAAATCGATGACATGCATGACATCTTCAATAGTCAATGGTTCGAAATAAAGTTTGTCGGAGATACTGAAATCCGTCGAAACTGTTTCTGGATTGTTGTTGATGATGATCGCTTCATATCCCGCTTCTTTAATGGCCCATACAGAATGTACGGTCGCATAATCAAACTCTACTCCTTGCCCGATCCTAATTGGGCCTGACCCCAGAACAATGACACTTTTCTTGGCAGTAACGATGGATTCATTCTCATCTTCGTATGTCCCATAAAAATACGGTGTTTCCGATTCGAATTCCGCAGCACATGTATCAACCATTTTATAAACAGGGATGATTCCTTGCTGTTTCCGGTACTCATAGACGTCAATTTCGGGAACTCCCCATATTTCTGCAATCGTTTTGTCAGAAAACCCTAGTTCTTTAGCCTTTTGCAATACTTCACAATCGAAAGAATGTTCTTTAAGCTGCTTTTCAAAGTCGATTATTTTTTTCAACTTATGCAAGAAGAATAAATCGATCTGGCTCCATTCGTGTATTGTTTCAATCGTTATTCCCCTTCTTAATGCTTCACCGATATAGAATAACCGTTCATCTCCCGCTTTCCTGATCCGTTTCTCTATTTTTCCATCTTCAAACTCGTCATTCAAATTAAGATGGTATATACCCGCTTCAAGGGAACGGACAGCTTTTAGGATTGATTCCTCGAATGTACGGCCGATTGCCATGACTTCTCCGGTCGCCTTCATTTGGGTCCCGAGTCTACGGTTGGCGCTTTCGAACTTATCGAAAGGCCAGCGCGGAATTTTCGTAACGACATAGTCCAGTGCCGGTTCGAAGCTGGCATAGGTTTTGCCAGTGACAGGGTTCATCATTTCATCGAGCGTCAAACCAACGGCTATCTTTGCTGCAAGCTTTGCAATTGGATATCCTGTTGCTTTTGAGGCAAGTGCCGACGAACGGCTGACCCTTGGGTTCACTTCGATGACATAATATTGATAGCTGTTTGGATCTAGCGCCAGCTGAACATTACATCCGCCTTCAATCTTCAAGGCACGGATAATCTTCAAAGACGTATTTCGAAGCATTTGGTACTCTCTGTCACTTAATGTTTGGCTTGGTGCGGCAACAATTGAATCGCCTGTATGGACACCGACAGGATCGAAGTTTTCCATATTACAAACGACTATCGCATTATCATTCGAATCACGCATCACTTCATATTCCACTTCTTTGAAACCGGCAATGCTCTTCTCAAGCAGACATTGGTGTACCGGGCTGCTTTTCAGGCCACCCTCAACAATCTCGATCAGCTGCTCTTCGTTATCACAAATCCCACCGCCTGTTCCGCCAAGCGTGAAGGCAGGACGAACAATGACTGGGTATCCGACCCGTTCTACGAATGTATATGCCTCTTCCAAGTTATGAATAATGTCGCTATCAGGTACCGGTTCCCCTAGATCGTTCATCAGCGTACGGAAAAGGTCACGGTCTTCCGCTTGTTGGATAGCTGAAAGTTTGGTCCCAAGAATCTGTACATTGCATTCTTCCAGGATTCCTGCTTCGGCAAGTTCGACTGCCATGTTCAAGCCGGTCTGTCCGCCCAAGGTAGGTAACAGTGCATCCGGGCGCTCTTTACGAATGATTTTGCTGACAAATTCCAATGTGATCGGTTCGATATAAACCGCGTCAGCCATTTCACTGTCTGTCATGATCGTAGCAGGGTTAGAGTTAATCAGGATCACTCGATAACCTTCTTCTTTTAAGGCTATACACGCTTGAGTTCCTGCATAATCGAACTCGGCGGCCTGTCCGATGACGATCGGACCGGAACCAATTACTAGGATGCTTTTTATATCAGTGCGTTTTGGCATGTTTTTTCCTCCTTGTTGGTTGCAGCTTCAATCATTTGTAAGAATTCATTGAATAAGTAGTTGGCATCTTCCGGCCCTGGTGATGCTTCCGGGTGATATTGTACTGTGAAAGCCGGATACTTTTTATGGCGCAGGCCTTCAATCGTATCATCATTCAATGCTGTATGTGTCACAATAAGATCTGTATTTTCAATGGAAAGCTCTTCTACTGTATATCCATGATTTTGAGATGTGATGGATACCTTTCCGGTACGAAGGTCCCTAACCGGATGATTAGATCCTCGATGGCCAAATTTTAATTTTTCCGTATCCGCCCCGTTTGCAAGTGCGAATAATTGATGACCTAAACAGATTCCGAATAATGGCACTTGCGTTTGGATTGTACGGATCATTTCAAGCGTCTCATGAACACTTTTCGGATCTCCAGGACCGTTTGAAAGCATCACGCCATCCGGATGATATTGCATCACTTCTTCGGCCGTGACGTTATAAGGCACAACCACGACATCACAGCCGCGCTTCGTCAACTCACGTAATATCCCATGCTTCATGCCATAGTCTACAAGTACTACCCGCGGGCCTCTGCCCGGGCTGGAATATGGTGCTTTTGTTGAAACCTGTTTCACTTGATTAGAAGGAATCACCGTTGCTTTCAACTGGGAAACCACTTCTTTTGCATCTTTATTGATATTGCAGAGCGCCCCTTTAAGTGCACCTGATTTCCTGATGATCCTTGTCAGCTTTCTCGTATCGATTCCGCTTATTCCAGGTATGTTCTTCATTTTCAGATATTCATCAAGTGATAATTGGTTTCTCCAGTTGGAAGGAAGTTCTGCTGTTTCCTTAACGACGAAACCCGATATAGCTGGATTGATGGATTCAAAGTCATCCCGGTTTATTCCGTAGTTCCCGATTAATGGATACGTAAGTGTAACGATCTGACCGCAATAGGATGGATCGGATAGAATCTCCTGGTACCCTGTCATTCCTGTATTAAAAACGACTTCACCTATTTTTTCTACTTCCCCTCCGAATGCTTCCCCAAGGAATACTGTCCCGTCTTCTAAAATTAGCTGTCTTTTCATCCTTGAACACGTCCTTTTTCCCAAGCTATTTTTCCTTCCGCAATCGTCATGACTGGCCAGCCATAACATTTCTTTTCATTAAAAGGTGTATTTTTTCCTTTTGAAGCAAACTCTTCAGCATTAATTTCTTTTTCTGTTTCCAAATCGATGAGCACGATATCCGCAATAGCACCTTCCTTTAGCTCTCCATAAGGAAGGGAGAAACTTTCAGAGGGTTTAATTGTCATGAAATCGATCAATTGCTTTAATGTAATGACGCCCTTTTTAACCAATTCGGTGTAAAGCAGCGGGAAGGCCGTTTCCAATCCCACTATTCCGAAAGGAGCCAGCTGCATTCCCTGCGCTTTTTCCTCTGCCGCATGCGGGGCATGGTCTGTTGCTATAAAATCGATGGTTCCGTCAAGCAGTCCTTCTATCAATGCATCCCGGTCTTCACGGCCTCTTAATGGCGGGTTCATTTTATAATTCGTATCAAGTCCCGGTATATCATCTTCACACAATAATAAGTGATGCGGTGTAACTTCGGCTGTGACGCGGATACCGGCGCGTTTGGCATCCCTTACCGTCCTTACCGATTCCTTCGTGGATATATGGCATACGTGATAATGGCAATCCGCAGCTTCAGCAAGGAGGATATCCCGGGCAATATGTACAGCCTCACATACGGATGGAATTCCATTGATTCCCTGTTCTTTTGAGAATCTTCCTTCATGGACGGAGCCTTTATTAATTAAGCTATTGTCTTCACAATGAGCAACTATGGCCATATCTTGAGCGGCTGCCCGTTTCATCGCTTCCAGCATCATCCCAGCTTCTTGAATTCCCACGCCATCGTCCGTAAAGGCGAAAGCACCCGTTTGTTTTAATGAAGAAAAGTCGGTCAACTCCTTGCCGGCTTCCCTAATTGTAATGGAAGCATATGGGAGTACCCTTACATGAGCGGTTTCTTCAATTTTCCTGTTTAGCGCTTCAAGGTTTTCCACTGTATCGGGAACTGGCCTTGTATTGGGCATTGCCGCTACTGTAGTGAAACCGCCTCTTGCCGCTGCAAGCGTTCCACTTGCGATTGTTTCTTTATGTTCACCGCCCGGTTCGCGTAAATGGACATGCAGATCAACTAATCCTGATGTAATAAGTAACCCTTCAGCGTCAACTACTTTACAACTTTCCGTTGCCAAGTTCTCGCCGATTTTTGTGATGACCTTGCCTTCCATTTCAATGTCCGCTTTTTTGAATGAGTTTTGATTATCTAGCAATACTCCATTTTTGATTACTGTTTTCATGAATGTTTCCCCCTCCGGATTGTTCAAGCACATTTTTTAATACGGCCATTCTAATAAACACGCCATTTTCCATTTGTTTGAAAATTCTTGAGCGGCTGCATTCGACTAAATCACTGTCTATTTCAACACCGCGGTTTATTGGTGCAGGATGCATGATGATCGCACCCGGTTTCATATTTTTTTCACGTTGTTTGGTCAGGCCGAAACTTTCCAGATAATCTCCATTTGCCTGATCGTATTTTTCAATATGCCTTTCATGCTGTATTCTGAGCAGCATGACCACATCCGAGGTAGCTACCGCATGGTCGATGTCTTCATACCTTCCCAAACTGTTTGTTCTGTCAAACCATTCAGGCGGACCCGAAAATACGACATTCGCTCCTAAACGGGTTAATGCTTCTGCATTCGATTTCGCAACCCGACTATGCCTCACATCACCGATTATGGCAATCTTCAGACCTTTGAAACTTTTAAACTCTTGTTTTATCGTCAATAAGTCCAGTAATGATTGGGTTGGATGATTTCCGCAGCCATCCCCTGCGTTGATTATTGGAATCCCGATCTTCTCATTCAATTCATCAAAATAATTATCCTGTTCATGACGGATGATCAAGGCATTCACACCTATTGCTTCTAACGTTTTAACAGTGTCATATAAGGTTTCACCTTTTAACACGGATGATGTACCCGCATCAAAAGGAATGACCTCAAGCCCCAATTTCCTTTCAGCCATTTCAAAGCTTGATTTTGTACGTGTACTAGGTTCAAAGAAGAGATTGGCAACTGTGGTCTGCTGCTTTGGATTCCAGCTAGATCCGTTGGCAAAACCCTCTGCCTCATGTAAAATTCTTCCAATATCAGTTAAAGCCAATTCATTCATGGTCAATAATTTTTTCATCGATCCTGCTCCTTTCACATTTGTGATGCGGGGCATAAAAAATACCCCGCCATTAAGGACAGGGTGTAGGTCATAAAGAGGTGAGGACACGGAATGGTTTACACTTTATCCCGTTCTCATTCTCTTTACAGCAACACCCTTTTAAGCCTCTCTGGACTTCTTTTAAAAGGTGATTTATTGTTTTAATGCAATATCTTATTTTTCAAATATATCTCCGGATATTTTTTCACGGTCCGGAAGAATCAAGTTAAGAAGGATTCCGACGATGGCTGAAAGTGCCATTCCGGAAAGCGATACCGTTTCCGATAGTTGTACGAACGCCCCTCCTATTCCTAACACCAGGATGACTGAAGCTATCATCAGGTTCCTTTTCTTGTCAAAATCGACCTTATTATCAATCAGCATCCTCAATCCACTGGATGCGATGATTCCGAAGAGCAAGATGGAAATACCGCCCATCACAGCTGTAGGTATCGAGCTGATGACTGCTGAAATCTTACCGTTAAAGCCAAAGATGATTGCAGTCAATGCTGCCCCACCGATGATATACACACTGTACGCCTTTGTCATAGTCAGGACCCCAATATTCTCGCCATATGAAGTCAGCGGCGGCCCACCGATTAAGGAACCGATCATGATTCCTGCTCCATCTCCTAAAATCGAGCGATGCAAACCAGGATTTTCTAAAAAATTCCTGCCGACTACTTTGCTCAGTACCATCTGGTGTCCGATATGTTCTGATAAAGTTACGATGGCAACCGGTACCATGATGGCAATGACTTCCCATGAGAAGGACGGTGTATAGGTTACATATGGAAACATGAATTCAGGCATTTCCCACCATTGTGCTGACTTGATCGGTTCATAATCTATTATTCCTGCAACAGCCGAACAGCCGTAGCCGACTATGATTCCCATTAATATGGGGATCAAGTTAATGAATCCCTTAAAGAACACGTTACAGATGATGGTTACCGCTAAGGTGATCAGCGCTATCACTATATATGTGACGCTGTATTTATCTTGTGGATCATACATTGCCATGTCCACGGCCGTTCCGGCAAGGCTTAGTCCGATTACGATAATCACCGGACCCACCACAACCGGAGGAAGTATATTCATTAACCAGCGCAATCCGACTTTTTGGATAATCAGAGCTACTATCCCATATATGAACCCTGCTGCAAAACAGCCGATCATGGCCGCTTCCGGACCCCCTAGAGCCTTAGCTGCTATGATTGGCGTAATGAAAGCGAAAGATGAACCGAGATAAGCCGGTATCTTACCTTTGGTTATCAATAAGTATGAAAGTGTGCCCAATCCGCTTGAAACCAGTGCTACCGCCGGGCTTAATCCTACCAAGAATGGCACCAGCACCGTTGCACCGAACATGGCGAACAAATGCTGGATGCTTAACGTAATCCACTGGCCAGCCTTTGGCACGTCCTCGACATCCAGTACGATGTCCCTTTTAGTTTCTTCCATTTCCGTATCCCCCTCATGAAAATCCCATCAAAACTGCAAAAACCCACTTTGCCATATACAAAGAGGGTTTCTCAGAAGGCAAATGTCCATGCTTAGACACAGCTCTCCCGATTGACTCCCCTTTGCCAGCCTCTCTGGACTGTCTTTAAAAGGGTAATATGAAATTTTCATGTTGTTTAGTTTTCTAATATAGTAACTTGATCTAATTCATCTACTTCTGTTAAAGTAACCGTAATTTTTTCAGATTGGGAAGTCGGAACGTTTTTACCGACAAAATCCGCGCGAATCGGCAATTCCCTATGCCCCCTGTCTACTAATACGGCGAGCTGGATTTGCGAAGGTCTTCCCAAATCCACCAGAGCATCCATTGCCGCTCTTACGGTTCTGCCTGTGAAAAGAACATCATCCACTAAAATCACTTTCTTGTCAGTGATGTTGACCGGAATGTCCGAGCCTTTTACGATGGGTTCCCCATCATTGGTCTTTTTCGAAAGATCATCACGATAAAGTGTAATATCCAGTTCACCAAGTTCTATTTCCTTGCCTTCTATTTGATTGATGCGCTTTGCAAGTCGGTCAGCGAGGAAAATCCCGCGAGTACGTATCCCGATTAAGACGCAATCCTCAATACCCTTATTTTTCTCAATAATTTCATGGGCAATTCTCGTCAAGGCTCTGCTAATGGCCTGCTCATCAAGTACTATGGCTTTCTCATTCAACACGTCGGCCACCCCGATTCCTTTTTTCTGATAGTCAATTTCAACAAAAAATCCTCATGCCAAGAAGGCATGAGGATTTACTCGCCATGGGCATGGTTATCCCACTTTGCGTATCCGGTTCCTTCTCAGTCTCTCTGAACTGTGTTAAAGGTTCTTATTAAGTTGTTATTATAATATATCAAAAAAAAGAATTTGTCAATCCTTACTTCTACGTAATTGATTAATTAGATTTTCAAACTCTTCCGGAATCGGAGCTTCGAATTCCATATACTCATTTGTACGTGGATGGATGAAACCTAGAAGACCAGCGTGCAACGCTTGTCCATCTAATTTCAGTGTCTTTTTCGGACCATATTTCGGATCTCCCGCCAGTGGGAAACCAATGTATTTCATGTGAACACGGATTTGATGTGTTCTTCCTGTTTCAAGCTGGCATTCCACCAAAGTGAAAGCTTTGAAGCGTTCGATGACACGGAAATGCGTGACAGCATTTTTGGAATTCGAATCTGTGACAGTCATGCTTTGGCGATCCTTTTTATCGCGGCCAATCGGTGCATCGATCGTTCCGAAGTCATGAGGGATCACACCATGTACTACAGCTTGATACTTACGGGTAACCGTTTTGTCAACAAGCTGCTGTACCAGTTTCTCATGTGCCATATCATTTTTGGCAACCATCAATAAACCTGATGTATCTTTGTCGATTCGATGGACGATTCCAGGCCGCATGACTCCGTTGATTCCAGAAAGGTCCTTGCAGTGAGCCATCAATCCATTTACAAGCGTGCCAGATACATGTCCCGGTGCCGGATGGACGACCATGCCGCTCGGTTTATTAACGACGAGTACATCTTTATCTTCATAATAGATATCCAAATCCATTTCCTCTGCTACCGCATCCAATTCCTCAAGTTCAGGAATCGTCACTTCGATTGTATCGCCAGGAATAGCTTTGTAATTCGTCTTTATCGCCGTGCCATTTACCAAAACATGATCATCCTTAATCCATTGCTGGACCTGAGTACGTGACCATTCCTCATTCAAAGTGGAAAGGGCCTTATCAATCCTAACTCCTTTTAGTGTTTCATCGATGCTGTATAACCTTTTATCCATTATCTTTCTCCTTAGCGTTTTTTTCTTCTAAAAACATATGAATCACGAGCAGTCCGACACCAATTGAAAGCGCAGCATCAGCTACATTAAATACCGGGAAACTGTAGCTGAAAATATAGGCATGAACGAAATCCACTACTTCCTGACGAGCAACACGATCGATGAAATTACCAATCGCACCGCCTAGCATGAGAGCAAGTGCAGCTCCAAGCAAAATGCTTCCCTTCGCCATTTTCTGAATATAATAGACAAGTCCAATAATGACAGCGATGGTGATGATGTAGAAAAACCACATTTGACCTTGTAGAATTCCCCATGCTGCCCCACGATTACGATGCGAGGTGATATATAGAAGGTTTTCAATAATTTCAATGCTTTCTCCGTACTCCATTTTTTTCACAATCATCCATTTTGTCAGCTGATCGAGAGCTATGACCAAAAGGGCAATCAAATAATAAAACACATTTTTTCCCCCAAACTAATCAAATCTTCACTTTTGAATTGTAGCATAAACTAGAAATAATGACTAATCCGAAAAGCATTAGTCTGCTAACTGTACCTGAAGAATATCGGGAAGATTGGATAAAGGTAAAATTCCCTATTGCGGTTTTAGTTTTTCATTCCCACAAAAAAAGCCGGCCCTTTATAAAAGGACCGGTTTTTTTGCGGATATTATTGATTCACGTAATGCTCTTTCACGACTGTAGCACAACGCGGGCAAAGTGTCGGATGTTCTTCCACTTGACCTACTTCCTTCGAAACATTCCAGCAACGTTCACACGTTTCACCTTCTGCTTTTGTAACAAGGATCGCTATATCCTCAAGTTTAACCGCCTCTGCTGGGGCATTTGCCACATCGCCAGCGATTTCGAATTCGGATACGATGAATAGCTGTTCAAAGCTTTCCTTGATGCCATCAAGCAGATTCTTCGTTTCTTCATTAACATATACCATCACTTTAGCGTTCAGTGATTTTCCGATGACCTTCTTGTTACGGGCTTCTTCTAATGCTTTCAGAACATTATCACGGACATCCATGAACGCCGTCCATTTTTCTTCAATGACTTCAGCATCATCAACTGGAATTTCTTCAGGCATCAATGTCAACTGTACACTTTCTTCCGTTACACCCGGAATGAACGCCCATACTTCATCAGCTGTATGAGAGAGGATCGGTGACACCAATTTGGTTAAGCTGACCAATGATTCGTAAAGGACCGTTTGAATGGCCAAACGCTCTTTACCATTCGGAGCCTCACAATAAAGAATGTCTTTTGCATAATCAAGGTAGAACGAACTTAAATCCTGTGTACAGAAATTATTGACCATATTATAAATTGTAGCAAACTCATAATTTTCATAACTTAGCTTCGACTGTTTGATCAGCTTATTCAATTTAACGAGCATGTATCGATCGACTTCAGGCAATTCTTGGACTGCCACTTTATCGGTTTTTGGATTGAATCCATCCAAGTTCCCTAACAGGAAGCGGAATGTATTACGGATTTTTCGGTAAACTTCCGAAACTTGTTTTAAAATAGGATCGGAAACCCTGACATCCGATTGGTAATCCACCGAAGCTACCCAAAGGCGTAAGATATCAGCACCAAGTTGGTTCATGACCTTGGATGGCAGTACAACGTTCCCGATCGACTTACTCATTTTACGGCCTTCGCCATCCAATGCGAAACCGTGGCTAAGTACACCTTTATATGGTGCTTTGCCAGTAACTGCAACACTTGTTGAAAGCGATGAGTTAAACCAGCCGCGATATTGATCGGACCCTTCTAAATAAAGGTCAGCAGGCCGTTGCAAGTCGTCTCTCTCTTCAAGTACCGCTTGATGAGAAGAACCGGAATCGAACCAAACGTCCATGATATCCGTTTCTTTCGTGAAGATACCATTCGGGCTGCCTTCATGTGTATAGCCATCAGGCAGAAGATCTTTCGCATCACGCTCAAACCAGATATTTGAACCGTGTTCGCGGAATAGCTTTGAAATATGGTTGATTGTTTCATCCGTAATGATCGGCTCGCCATTTTCTGCATAAAACACTGGAATTGGCACTCCCCAAGCGCGTTGGCGGGAAATGCACCAATCCCCGCGGTCACGGACCATATTGAATAGGCGCGTTTCGCCCCAAGCCGGTACCCATTTGGTTTCTTCAATCGCTTCCAGTAGTTCATTGCGGAAGTCTTTGATTGACGCAAACCATTGTGCTGTTGCACGGAAGATCGTTGGCTTCTTCGTCCGCCAGTCATGCGGGTAAGAGTGTGTAATGAACGTCAAGTTCAATAACGCGCCTACTTCAGTTAATTTTTCGGTAATAGGTTTATTCGCTTGATCATAAAATAATCCGGCAAATTCCCCTGCCTCTTCCGTCATGACTCCTTTTTCATCTACAGGACAAAGTACGTCCAATCCATATTTTTGCCCAACGATAAAGTCATCTTCACCATGGCCAGGCGCAGTATGAACACAACCCGTTCCAGCTTCAGTCGTTACGTGTTCACCTAACATCACTAAAGATTCACGGTCATATAGTGGATGTTTGGCAACAGCACGGTCCAACTCGCTTCCTTTTACTGTTTTCAGGATAGACGGGTTTTCCCAGCCTAATGTTTCCGTAACCGACTCAAGCAGTGCCTCAGCAAGTAAGAATTTTTCATTTTCGACAGCCACTACTACGTAATTTAATTGCGGATGCAATGAAATACCAAGATTAGCAGGAATCGTCCATGGAGTTGTCGTCCAGATGATGATTTTGACGCCCTCTTCGATTACACCTTTGCCATCTGTGACTTCAAAAGCAACATAGATTGATGCAGAACGTTTGTCTTGATATTCAATTTCTGCTTCGGCAAGAGCTGATTCACTTGACGGGGACCAATAAACAGGTTTTTTCCCTTTATAAATATAGCCTTTTTTCGCCATTTCACCGAATACCTTGATTTGCTGTGCTTCATATTCAGGCTTTAATGTGATATATGGATTATCCCAATCACCACGGACCCCTATTCTCTTAAACTGCTCACGTTGATTGTTAATCTGACCATAAGCATACTCTTCACAAAGCTTTCTGAATTCGGCAACGCTCATTTCTTTCCGTTTCACGCCTTTTTTTGTCAATGCCGTTTCGATCGGAAGCCCATGCGTATCCCAGCCAGGTACATACGGTGCTTGAAAACCGCTCATTGATTTAAATCGGACAATGAAATCCTTTAAAACCTTGTTCATTGCATGGCCCATATGGATATCGCCGTTTGCATACGGAGGTCCATCATGCAAAATGAATAAAGGACGCCCTTCCGTTTGTTCTTGCACTTTTTTATAGATGTTCATTTCATTCCATTTTTCTTGGATTTCCGGTTCACGTTTCGGCAAATTCCCCCGCATTGGAAATTCAGTTTTAGGCATCAATAAGGTATCTTTGTATTCCATCATAAAATCCTCCATCCGTCTTTACATAAATTCATTCGAACCGATGACTTGATATCCGGCCAAAATAAAAAGCCCTCTCATCCCTAAAAAAGGGACGAGAAAGCTTAGCTTCCCGCGGTACCACCCTGGCTAGAAAGATTCACAAAGTGAATCCAACCTCTCGAGCATTCGTAACGTGAATGAAACGCTTCATTTACTTACTGCAAAAGCAGGTTCAACTCAGAACTCAAGGGTGATCTTCAATATCTTCGCTTATTCCGGGCTTTCACCATCCCCGGTTCGCTAATAATAAGTGTGTGAAGAATTTACTTTCCCTGTCATCGTCTAATTTCATAATGAATAGTATTGTTAAAAAATTATATGCGAAAAAAGTGTTCAAAGTCAAGGAATCGTTTAAATTTCCTCTTCCACTCTCTCATTTAATTCTATTTCTGTCGCATCAACTTCATAATCCAGAAGATGATCCCAATCGTCATTGTCCAGCAAATCGAGCTGTGCACCGACAAGCATTTTGAAACGCGTCCGGAATACTTTGGATTGCTTTTTCAAATCCTCAATATCCATCGCTATTTTCCTTGCTTTCACGAGTGACTCATTGACGATCCTGTCCGCGTTCTTCTCTGCTTCCTTTATGATCAGTTTCGCTTCTTTTTGGGCATTGCGCCTTAATTCTTCGGCTGCTTCCTGAGCGACAATAATCGACTTGTTAAGTGTACCCTCAATTGTCGTAAAATGTCCCAAACGATCAAAAGTCTCGTTCAGTTTATCTTCAAGTTCTTTCTTCTCCCTCAAAATCAGTTCATAATCTTTAATGACCTGGTCGAGAAATTCATTAACTTCATCTTCATCATACCCACGAAATACTTTGTTAAATTCCTTGTTATGTATATCTATCGGGGTTAAGGGCATTACGGCACCTCCAGAACGGTTTCTACTCTAGTTTGTTAAAACTCTATATTCGACAATAAATTTATAAATCCTGCTTTTTATTGAATTATTTTTGTCTGCCTAACGAGATTCTCCACTTATCCTTCTTGGTTTTTCCATCGATTGAAGCTATTTTACATCTGCCAAAACCTCTGATGGAAAGTGTATCACCTTCACGGCATTCTTCCGAGACGTTTTCCGTTTGCTTGAAATTCACCTTTACTTTACCTGACGCTATCAAGGCCTGCGTTTTTTGACGGGACATGTTCAGGACGGACGAAAGCACACTGTCAATCCTAAGAGAACTGACGGTGGTTACTTGCTCTTCCCATTTTTCTTTAGTTTGGACGATATCCTCGATTGGAAGACGTCTGATGGAAACAGAAGCATTGCCTATTTTCTCCAGATTCCCTGTGAGATACGAATCCATCTCCTCAGCAGCTATAAACTGAGTGTGCTCCTCCGTCACTATTATATCACCAAATTTTTCACGTTTTACCCCTAGTGACATTAAGGTTCCAAGTATTTGCCTATGTTCAAGCGTAACAAACTTTTTTGGATAGGAGATATCGTATAAGGAGATATTGAAATCCGATGGTTCAGGAGAATAATAATCAGGGTAAATGAGCGCACGTTTTCGCTCTACGAAATCGCCCCCGCCATTGAATTGCAGTTTCGCATCCGGATCATTCCCCAATAAGGAAGTAAGGATTTCCTGCTGACGGGGATCAAGAAAATCAGATAGTTTCGGAGCGTAGGAATTTTTAACCTGATCGATCCAATTCATAGCCTGGTCAATAAAATCTTTTTCCTCCGGCCTGAAATGCTGATAAATACTCATGATTGAATAAATGCTCCTTAGTTATCAAATTAATGAACGATCATAAGAAATTGATTAAACGGCTCTGCGTTGCTACTACACAGCGGAGAATCTTCCGACTGTGTAGTAAGATCATCTCAGGTTAGTTGTTGATCATCCTATTAAAGTCTGTAAGTAATAGATTCCATAACCGCTGGCAAAATTAAGTACCAGCAAAGCCACAAGAGGTGAAAGATCGATCATGCCAAGTGGCGGGATGAACTTTCTGAACGGTTCTAAATACGGTTCGCAAATCTTTTCCAGAAATTGACCGATCGATGTCTCCCTTGCATTGGGGAACCATGACATCAATATGTAACCGATTAATGCCATTGAATAAATTTCAATTAAATAATATAAACCCTGAAGCACTAAACCCATTAACCATTACCACCTCGCTTCTTCGTACTCCTCTTCGGCGGCGAAGCCGGTAATATTACCGGAAACATCGACGTTGTCCGGGGTACATAAGAATATATCTGTTCCGATTTTTTGGATATCCCCGCTGATTGCATAAACAGTCCCACTTAGAAAATCAATGATTCGCTTTCCTTGGTCATGCTGGATCCGTTGAAGGTTCACGACTACAGCACGCCTGTTTTTTAAATGGTCGGCTACCTCCTGGGCTTCTGCATAAGCTCGGGGCTCCAATAATACTACTTTAGAAGATTTCTGTACGCTTTGCAAACTTACGATATTCTGATTGGCATGATTCCCTGCAGAAGCGGACTGATGCTGTTTAGCTGACTTCACGACTTTTGGTTCAGCCTCCTCTTCTTCCATCACTTCATCCTTGTACTCATACTCATCATCCAGCGCGAAATAAGATTTAAATTTTGATACGAACGACATCTATAGGGTACCTCCTTAAAATTATTCGCCTACAAGTGCTGTACCAATCCTGATCATTGTAGCGCCTTCCTCAATGGCAATCATGAAGTCATTGGACATCCCCATGGACAATTCAGTACAGGGGGCATGCTTCAACTCTAAATTTTGTATTTCAACCTGGATGCCTTTCAGTTTTCGGAAGCATTCCCGCAAAACCTGTTCATCATCGGTCAGTGGAGCCATTGTCATCAATCCTGCAACATTCACCTTATCAAACTTGGATAATCCTTTGATGAAATCCATCGTCTCCTCAGGACCCAGGCCATGTTTTGATTCCTCACCAGAAACATTCACCTGCACTAAACAGTTTATCGGCTCATCTGCACGTTTTTGAATTTCTTCTGCCAAAGAAATGCGATCCAATGAATGGATATACGAAATTTTATCGATGACATTCTTTACTTTGCGTGTTTGCATGGAACCGATATAATGCCAGTTTGGCTTGTCCTTCAGCACTTCATATTTAGTCAAAAGCCCTTCGTCACGGTTTTCACCTAAATCAAGTATTCCCGCTTCCAATGCTTCATTCGCTCTCTCGACCGAAACATATTTCGTCACCGCGATCAACTTTATCGCTTCACGGTCCCTTCCGCTATTCTCACATGCTCTATTTATTTTTTCTTCGATGTTTTTTAAATTGTCCACTACTTTCACTGTTACTCTAAATCCTCCTTCCAACCGATAAAACTCATCAACCTTCCTGTCTTCCCGTTATCACGGCGATGTGAAAAAAACAATTCATGATCACAGCTGGTACAGTATGATGTAACGTCGATCTGACTTTTTGGAATTCCTGATTTTTGAAGAATCAATGCATTAAGTTGCTTAAGGTCTAACTGATATTGTCCTTCACTGATTAAATTATAGGGCTTTTCGTCAATATCTACCAGCATATTCTGCACTAAATCCATGACATAATCATCAACTACATAGCACTTCGAACAAATCGACGGTCCAATAACAGCAAATATCTCACTAGCTTTTATACCCTCACTCAGCCATGCCTCAACCATTTTTCGTGCAATTCCATTAACCGTACCCTTCCAGCCGGCATGTGCCACCCCAATCATACCATGTGACGGAGCAAGAAAGTATAAGGGCACGCAGTCTGCATAGCAAAGGGTCAATAGAGCGTTTTGGTCCTTCGTATAGAATCCGTCAGTCGCTTTAAAGGCTGAATCATAATCCGTAGCACCTCTCCCGCCATCGCGGCTGGTAACTTGATGGATTTTCGTTTCATGTGTCTGCTCGGCGCCTATCCATTCATTAAGCGGAAACGTCAGCTTATCAGCTATAATCCTGCGGTTTCCCTGGACATCTTCAAGTTTATCACCGACATGAAAACCGGTATTCAATGATTGAAAATCACCTGTACTGACTCCTCCATTTTTTGTGGTGAAGCCCGCTACGAGCTGGAGATTTTTTTGTCTCCAGCTGTCAATGAGCATATATTGATCTTTGATTAAAACAAATGGCTCTTTCATGCTATAGACCTCTTTATTTTTAGTCTAGTGTATCATATATTTGGACCACGCACCTTTAAAACCGTTCATCTTTCACTTCTGCTTGAAAAACAGTCTGATGCTCAACAAGGATGACATCTGCACCGATTTTTTTTATTTTACGCCATGGGATCACAATATCCTGTTCCCTGCCAAAAAAACCCATCAATCTAGTTCCATTAGAAACGATGATGGCCTCTATTTTCCCCGTGGCCGTATTGATTTCAAGATCTGACATATTACCTAATTTCTTGCCATCCGCTATATTGACGATATCCTTAATTTGAAATTCGGAAATCCTGGTCACATCACTCAGCTCCTCAAAATTTCATCATAGATGAAGGTCCTATTCCTATGTATATGACATGATGCGCTCAAGGATGAAGAATACGATAAATAAACGTCCATTCGATCACGATCCCTTCCGGAAGGGATTTTCAACAAAATAAAAAAGCCGCTATGGATAAGTAGCGTTAAGCGGGTATTGACATTTTTGCCCTACCCGCTTCAGCTAACTTTTCTCATGCTCAGCTTCTACTGTTGGATATTTTTATTCATTTGTTTGATTGCCGCTTTTTCCAATCTGGAGACCTGTGCTTGTGAAATGCCGATTTCCTCGGCTACCTCCATTTGCGTCTTCCCTTGGAAAAACCGTTTGCGAAGGATCATTTTTTCCCGGTCATTCAACCGTCTCATGCCTTCATTTATAGCTATTTCATCAATCCAGGTACTATCTTTATTTTTTTCATCACTCAGTTGGTCGAGTACATAAATCGGATCCCCGCCATCATTATAAATCGGTTCAAAAAGTGAAACTGGATCTTGTATAGCATCTAGTGCAAAAACAATTTCTTCATGAGGCACTTCCAACACCTTGGCGATTTCTTCAGCTGTCGGCTCACGAAGGGTCTGGCTTATGAGCTTTTCTTTTACCTGCAAAGCTTTGTAAGCAATGTCTCTTAAAGAACGGGATACCCGAATCGGATTATTGTCACGAAGATATCTTCTGATTTCTCCAATAATCATCGGAACAGCATACGTTGAAAACTTAACATTTTGACCTAGGTCAAAGTTATCTATCGACTTCATCAACCCTATACAGCCTACCTGAAATAGATCATCTACATACTCTCCCCGATTGTTGAAGCGTTGAATGACGCTTAGAACGAGTCGAAGATTCCCGTTTACCAGTTTCTCTCTTGCTGAAATATCGCCATCTTGCAGTTCTTTAAAGAGTTTTCTCATTTCTTCATTCTTTAAAACCGGTAATTTTGATGTATCCACACCGCAGATTTCAACCTTATTACGAGACAAAATTATTCCCTCCTCACAGGAGCGCTGTACAAAAAACAGTATTTCCGCGGGAGGAAAAAATATGCACATGGCTAGAACAGAAAATCCCCATTATTTTTCAATATAGGTATCAAAGTATTGATTTGATTGACATTTAAGCACTTTATTTTTTTACACCATTTTATTAAATTCTTTACGAAGCCTCTTAATAATCCTTTTTTCCAAACGTGAAATGTAAGATTGGGAAATCCCCAGCATGTCGGCAACATCCTTTTGGGTTTTTTCTTCTCCGCCTGCAAGCCCAAAACGGAGTTCCATTATCTGTTTTTCACGTTCGGATAACTGTGTAAGTGCTTTTGTCAGCAGCTTACGGTCAACATTTGCCTCAAGGTCTTTCGTGATAATGTCATCGTCCGTTCCAAGTACATCGGATAACAGAAGTTCATTTCCATCCCAATCAATATTCAGGGGTTCATCAAAAGAAACTTCAGAACGGATTTTGTTATTTCTGCGTAAATACATTAATATTTCATTCTCGATGCATCTCGAAGCATATGTAGCGAGTTTTATTTTCTTCTCAGGATTGAATGTATTCACAGCTTTGATCAAACCTATGG
>NZ_JBHVQU010000047.1:0-27644 GCF_042886655.1 Peribacillus sp. NPDC058002
GGCGTGTATATTGAAAAGTTCATCGAGGACTTCCGTCACGTTGAAATACAGGTCATGGCAGATAATCATGGCAACGCCATCCATTTAGGTGAGCGTGATTGTACGGTCCAACGACGTTTGCAAAAACTTGTTGAAGAAACCCCGTCACCAGCGTTGGATGGTGAAACACGTGCGGAAATGGGGCAGGCGGCAGTGACGGCTGCACTTGCCGTTAATTATTCAGGTGCCGGAACAGTAGAATTTATTTATGACTATGTGAATAGAAAATACTACTTTATGGAAATGAATACACGTATCCAGGTTGAACACCCAGTTACGGAAATGGTAACGGGCGTGGATTTGATTAAAGAACAGATCAAAGTTGCTTCAGGTAATAAACTATCGCTTTCACAAGAAGATGTCACTTTTAACGGATGGTCTATCGAATGCCGGATAAATGCGGAAAATCCAGAAAAGAATTTCATGCCTTCCGCAGGTAAGATTCAAATGTATTTACCGCCAGGCGGCTACGGAGTTCGTGTGGATTCCGCGGCATACCCTGGGTACTCGATACCGCCGTATTACGATTCCATGATCGCTAAATTGATCGTCCATGCATCGACTAGAGAAGAGGCGATCGAGAAGATGAAACGCGCCTTAGGTGAGTTTGTCATTGAAGGGATCAGTACCACAATTCCTTTCCATATTAAGTTACTTCAACATGAACAATTTGTTTCCGGGGAATTTAATACCAAATTCCTTGAAATATATGATGTAATGAACTCATAATGTAAAGGAAGACAGGAGGTGCTTTTGAATGAGTGAAATGGAAGGCCAATTACTGGAAATGAATGATTATAATAGTGGGCTGGGCAAAGTGGAGATTGCGCCTGAGGTAATAGAGGTGATTGCGGGTATCGCTGCATCTGAAGTTGAAGGTGTTGCACATATGCGCGGGAATTTCGCTACGGGTGTTGTTGAAAAGCTTGGTAAAAAGAACCACGGTAAAGGTGTTAAAGTGGACTTAACGGGAGAATCCATCAAAGTCGAACTTTATTGTGTCATGAAGTTTGGTGTTTCAATTCCGAAAGTTGCTCAGGAAGTGCAAGATAACATTCGTGAAGCTTTGTTGAATATGACCGCCATCGACGCTGGCGAAGTGAACATTCATGTAGTGGGCATTGCGTTTGAAAACGCTAAGCAAGAAGCGGATTACGAACAAGAAGTGTAAGTGTTCATTCGATTCACACCTGCAAAAACCCGGCAAAAAGCCGGGTTTTTGTTTTTTTGAATGTATACTCCGTGATACCCCTAATTTGGAGCCTGCTTATAATATTAAATTTAAATGAACATAATAAAGCGGTGTCTGGAAGTTTCCCTTTAATTCAAGGGTGATTTCTGTTAGAGTGTAAAAGGTGAAATATGAGCATGAAAGCTAGGCATGAGCTTTTTGACACTTTCAAAAAGTATGGGACTGTGTTGGCCGTTTAATTGGAAAGTAATCTTGAGATGTTATCTTGATTCAAGATATTGAACCCTTTTGGCCTTGAATTTAGTGGGATTTAGCTTGATTTTTTTAAAAAAATAGCGAAAATCTTAATATTTTTGAAAAAATGTTATTTAATGTTCGTTTGTTCTAGCATTTTCATATATAATAGTAGATGTTAAAGGAGTAAGATTATGAAAAGAAGAGAAGCCCGTGAAAAATCCCTTCAAGCACTATATCAGATAGATATTGCCAACTCGAATGCAGAAGAAGCAATGGAAAGCGTATTGGATGGTGCTCCAACTGATGAATATTTCAGGAAATTAGTAATGGGGATATCGGAAAATCGAGAACAAATTGATGGAATGATCAGGGACAATTTAGAGAATTGGACGTTGGAAAGACTGGCGAACATTGATCGGAATTTACTGCGGATCGCGGTTTATGAAATGGTTCACAGTGAAGATGTTCCTGTAAGTGTTGCAATGAATGAAGCTATTGAAATTGCTAAGAAATTCGGTGATGATCAATCGAGCAGCTTTGTAAATGCCGTTTTATCCAAGGTAAAGGTGAAAAGCGGCAGCTAAAGTTGCAGCCTTGAACAAGGATTCTCGCAGCAATTTCTTTAGCAAAATTAACTTGGGAGGAATAAACACATGTCAGCTCAAATCATTAATGGTAAAGAAATTGCAGAGTCAGTTAGGCAGGACATCAGTAAGGAAGTTCAACAATTACGTGAAAAAAATATCGTTCCGGGTTTGGCTGTAATCCTGGTGGGTGACAATCAAGCATCACAAACTTATGTGCGCAATAAGCAAAAGGCCTGTGAGGATTTGGGCATGCATTCTGTATTGATTAAAAAGCCTGAGGAGCTATCGCAGGAGGAATTAATTCAGAGCATTGCTGAATTAAACCAGGATGACAGCATTCATGGTATATTGGTGCAGCTGCCATTGCCTGGACATATTCAGGAAAAAGCGATCATTGAAGCGATTTCGCCTGAAAAGGATGTTGATGGATTCCACCCGATTAATATTGGGCGGATGATGACGGGGCAAGATGCCTTTTTACCTTGTACTCCATACGGCGTCATGGTGATGCTTGAGTATATCGACTATGACCTTGAAGGTAAGCATGTTGTCATCGTAGGGAGAAGTAATATCGTCGGAAAACCAGCTGGACAATTATTTTTAAATGCAAATGCAACCGTTACATACTGTCATTCACGGACAAAGGATCTTGCCTATTATACAAAGCAAGCCGATGTCGTTGTGGCAGCAGTCGGAAAGAGGGACACGATTACGAGTGACCATATTAAAGAAGGCGCAGTCGTCATTGACGTCGGAATGAACAGGAATGATGAAGGGAAGCTTTGCGGTGATGTGGCGTTTGATGAAGTGAAAAATAAGGCTTCATACATTACACCTGTTCCTAAAGGCGTTGGTCCAATGACGATTACCATGCTTATGAAGAATACGGTCAAATCTGCTCAAAAAGCACATGAACAGTACGAGCAAGCAATAAAAAGCTGAAAAAACGTTAAATTATTTTAAAGAAGCGGACCTCTTGTTTTATAATAACGGGAGACCGCTTTTTTCCATTCATGGATTGATCAAGTTTCAAGTGTAATCTATAGCGGTTTTCTTTATATCCGATTTCCATCGGAAGGAGACATGATATGAGCAACCAACAATATTTGAGTGTGTCGGCTTTAACGAAGTACATCAAAAGGAAGTTCGATGCCGACCCCCATTTGCAAAATGTATACATAAAAGGTGAAATTTCGAATTTCAAACAACATACAAGCGGACATATGTATTTTACTTTAAAGGATGAGAAAGCCCGACTCCTCTCCGTTATGTTTGCCGCCAATAATAAAGGGATGAAATTCCTGCCCGAAAATGGCATGAAGGTACTTGTTAAGGGTGATATATCATTATATGAAGCAGGGGGACAGTATCAGCTTTATGTGAAAAGCATGGCCCCTGATGGTGTGGGGGATTTGTATCTTGCCTATGAACAGCTGAAGAAAAAGCTGGAGGCGGCAGGTTTGTTTTTGGCCGAACACAAGAAGCCGATCCCGCAGTACCCTAAGTCTGTAGGTGTCATAACATCGCCGACCGGAGCGGCATTAAGGGATATCCTGATAACCATCAAGCGGAGATATCCAATTGCCAGGATCATCGTTTATCCAGCCCTTGTACAAGGGAATAATGCAGCTAAATCGATTGCCAAGGCAATTTCCATGGCTAACGCAAGGGCGGAAAGCGATGTTCTCATTGTCGGAAGGGGCGGCGGATCGATCGAGGAACTATGGGCGTTTAATGAGGAGATTGTGGCTGAATCGATTTATGATTCCGATATACCGGTAATTTCTGCTGTCGGTCACGAAACCGACTTTACAATTGCTGATTTTGTCGCCGATATGCGTGCACCTACACCGACTGGTGCAGCAGAGTTAGCGGTTCCTCACTTGAATGAAATACTCGAACGCCTGATGAACCGCAAGAACCGATTGACCCGCTCCATTCAAGAAGCGGTGAATTTTGAACGAACCCGGTTGACCAGGATGGAGAGGTCTTATGCCTTCCGTTATCCACATAAAATGTATGAACAGAAGCTGGAACAGCTCGACAAGACGATGGACAGGCTAGGAAGGACCAGCACCCGGTATTTCATGAAAAAGAGAGATGAGCTGAATCAGCTGAACGATATTCTGAAAAAACAGCATCCTGAACAAGCGGTGCAAAATGCGAAAGATGAATTACAGCAGCATGCAAAGGTTTTACGTAGGGCCATGGAAGCCATCTATCGGCAAAAATCACAGCAGTTCGTCCATATAACTGCCACTTTATCTGCCCTAAGTCCACTAAAAATCATGGAACGGGGTTATGGATTGGTTTTTGCTGAGGATGAGACATTGGTGAAAAGTACACAGCAAGTATCCAAAGGGGATAAGATAGCGGTTTCGATAAAAGATGGAACACTTGAATGTGAAATTAAAGAAATAAAGGAGCGGATTGAACCATGACAAAAAAACAGGAAGCTACATTTGAAGAAGCGATGGAGAATCTCGAAAAAATTGTAGAGCAATTGGAAGAAGGCGATGTACCGTTGGAAGAAGCCATCTCCATATATAAACAAGGAATGGATTTATCAAGGCTTTGCCATTCAAAGCTTAAGGCTGTTGAAGATCAGTTGACTCAAATTTTACGCGAAGATGGGGAACTTGAAAACTTCGCTGTACAGGAGGAAGAATGACATGGGTACAGAGTCCTTTGAAATGTTTTCTAAAGAATATAAGGCGATTATAGAACGGGAAATCGTGGAATATGTCAATAAACTTAAAGCTCCGGCAGTGGTCAAAGAAGCCATGGTCTATTCACTGGAGGCAGGAGGTAAACGGATTCGCCCGTTATTGGTCTTTGCCGTTCTGGAGGCCTTTGGAAAAAACTTGAGGATGGGGATTCCTGCAGCGGCTGCCATTGAAATGATTCATACATATTCTTTGATTCATGATGATCTTCCGGCGATGGATGATGATGATCTCCGCCGCGGAAAACCGACGAACCATAAAGTGTTCGGTGAAGCGGTAGCAATACTGGCAGGTGATGCGCTTCTTACATATAGCTTTCAATTGGTGACGGATATGATCGATCCCGAGGTGACGGCTGAAATGAAGCTGAACCTGGTAAGTGAAATTGCGAATTCTGCCGGAGCCGAAGGAATGGTTGGAGGTCAAGTTGCGGATATGGAAGGTGAAAATAAACAGTTGACCCTTCAGGAATTGGAGTATATACATGAACATAAAACAGGGAAGTTATTGACTGCAAGCATCCTTTCCGGTGCTATATTAGCCGGGGCGAATGAAGAACAGCAACTGCATTTACGTGACTTTGCATACCACCTGGGGCTTGCTTTTCAAATTCGCGATGATATCCTGGATATTGAAGGGACGGTCGAGTTGATCGGCAAGCCGGTTGGCAGTGATGTGGGGAATCATAAAAGTACATATCCATCTTTACTTACGCTTCAAGGGGCAAAGGAAAAGTTGGAACATCATATAGAACTTGCCCATGCCGCTTTAGGAAAAACAACCTTACAAACGGGTTTGTTGAACGATCTAACTGATTTAATAGCGAACCGTAATCATTGATTGTGGCTAAATTTGTTATCAATTGAGGTTTTATGGTATACTCATTGTGCAAAAATATGTGAAAATCAAAATGAATTTTTTTATTGAGATACGTGATAAAATAGGTATGATAAGCCGCCGAAATCACCTGGGTGTTGGCGGCTATTTTTTAACTTAAAACCAATTTTTCGGTCTAGTCATCCATTCCTCTTTAATGAGGCTTTGTTTATGCTTACAACCGAAAATTACAGAAAGTGAGTGGTCCTGTTTGGATCTTCTATCTATAAAAGACCCTTCTTTTTTGAAGAAGATGAATAATGAAGAACTTGTTGAGTTAAGTGTGGAAGTACGTAAATTTCTTGTGGAAAAATTATCGGTGACGGGTGGGCATATTGGGCCCAATTTAGGTGTCGTCGAGTTGACTATAGCCTTGCATAAAGAATTCGACAGTCCGAATGATAAAATTTTATGGGATGTCGGACATCAATCCTATGTCCATAAAATCCTGACTGGCAGAGCAGGAGAGTTCGACACCTTAAAGAAATATAAAGGTCTTTGCGGTTTTCCGAAAATGATTGAAAGCCCCCATGATGTTTGGGAAACAGGTCACAGTTCGACTTCCCTTTCAGCTGCAATGGGAATGGCGGCTGCCCGTGATATCAAAGGTGAAAGCAGTTTTATTCTGCCTGTAATCGGGGACGGTGCACTAACAGGCGGAATGGCGCTTGAAGCGTTGAACCATATCGGTGATGAAAAAAAGGACATGATCGTTATCCTGAATGATAATGAAATGTCCATAGCCCCTAACGTAGGTGCTTTACACACGATATTGGGAAGATTGCGGACAGCAGGTAAATATAACTGGGCAAAAGATGAATTGGAGCTGCTTTTGAAAAAAATACCTGCAGTCGGTGGCAAACTTGCAGCTACAGCTGAACGCTTGAAGGATAGCATGAAGTACTTATTGGTCTCAGGAATCTTTTTCGAAGAGCTTGGTTTCACATACCTTGGACCGGTAGATGGTCATAATTATGAAGAATTGCTGGAGAATTTAAGATATGCCAAGAAAACGAAGGGACCTGTACTGTTGCATGTCATCACCAAAAAGGGCAAAGGATATTCACCTGCCGAATTGGATACAACAGGGAACTGGCATGGGACAGGTCCATATAAGATCGAGACTGGCGATTTCGTGAAATCCCCTAGTAAAGGTCCTGCTTGGAGCGCTCTTGTAAGTGATACTGTCAGCAGGCTGGCTCGTGACGATGAGCGGATTGTCGCGATTACACCTGCAATGCCCGTAGGATCGAAGTTGGTGGGCTTTTCTCAAGAGTTCCCAGAGCGTTTCTATGATGTAGGGATTGCCGAGCAGCATGCTGCAACTTTTGCTGCAGGATTGGCAACGCAAAAAATGAAACCTTTCCTGGCTATTTATTCAACCTTCCTGCAAAGAGCTTATGACCAGGTCGTTCATGATATCTGCCGTCAAAATTTGAACGTATTCATAGGGATCGATCGTGCCGGATTGGTCGGTTCCGATGGTGAAACGCATCAAGGCGTTTTCGATATTGCTTTCTTACGCCATGTTCCGAATATGGTGTTGATGATGCCTAAAGATGAAAACGAAGGCCAGCATATGGTCAATACAGCCTTAAACTATAATGATGGTCCGATTGCTATGCGTTTCCCTCGTGGGAATGGTTGGGGAGTTGTGATGGATACCGAATTAAAGCAGATTCCAATCGGTTCGTGGGAAGTTCTTAAAGAAGGAACGGATGCTGCGATCTTAACGTTCGGAACAACGATTCCCATGGCTCTTGAAGCGGCAGAACTGCTGGAGAAAGACGATTATTCAGTTAAGGTGATCAATGCCCGGTTCATTAAGCCTTTGGATGAGAACATGTTAAGCAGTCTCCTTGGTGAAAAAATGCCAATCTTGACAATAGAAGAAGCTGTACTTCAAGGTGGTTTTGGTAGTTCTGTACTTGAATATGCCCATGATCAAGGATTTTATGGGGCAATTATAGATCGAATGGGAATACCTGATTATTTCATTGAACATGGAAGTGTCGATGAACTTCTTGAAGAAATCGGTTTAACGACTGAGACAGCCATCAAAAAGATTAAAATGATAACACCCAAAAAAGAAAAAAGGGCCTGACAATATGAAAGTGATGAAAGAAAGAGTAGATGTATTACTTGTAGAACAAGGCCTGGCCGATACACGTGAAAAAGCGAAGCGTATGGTTATGGCAGGTCTTGTCTACGCGAATGAAGAAAGGTACGAAAAACCGGGGGAAAAAGTACCGGTCGATCTCGAATTTACGATCAAAGGAAAAGTCATGCCTTATGTTTCAAGAGGCGGTCTAAAACTTGAGAAGGCATTAAGGGAATTCGATTTACAAGTGAATGGAAAAATACTGCTTGATATAGGTTCATCAACTGGTGGGTTCACGGATTGTGCTTTGCAAAATGGCGCCATAATGTCTTATGCGCTTGATGTCGGCTATAATCAGCTTGCCTGGAAGCTTAGACAGGATGAGCGGGTAAAAGTAATGGAACGGACCAATTTCCGTTATGTTACACCCGCCGATCTCGATGGGGAGATGCCAAACTTTGCAAGCATTGATGTTTCTTTCATCTCGCTTACGTTAATTTTACCGGTGCTAAAGACCTTGCTCGTCCCGAATAGTGATGTCGTTGCCTTGGTTAAACCGCAATTCGAAGCTGGGAAGGATCAAGTGGGGAAAAAGGGGATTGTTCGTGATCCCAAAATCCATAAACAAGTGTTGGATAAGATCATTTCTTTTTCTATAAAGGAAGGCTATGATATTAAGGATGCTTCCTTCTCGCCGATTACCGGCGGTGATGGGAATATTGAATTCTTACTTCATTTACACTGGCAAGGCTCAAAGGAAGTTGGAACGATATTGCTTTCGAAAACGGTTGATGACATCGTTGGAGAGGCCCATGCCCAATTTAAAAAAGAATAGCTAGAACTTTGTATGGGCTCCTTTGGCTGAATGGTTGGCTAAAGGAGCTTTTTAACTATACATTGTGCGTCATGTACTTGAATCATTTATCGATGGATACATAAAATAGGTAAGTACAAATAATAGACTTATATTCATTTTTAGAGAAAAAAGTTGTACAATTGCATAAAAATCCGATAACATTAATATTAGCCACTTTCAAAAGCGGCCTATTTGCACGTACTGATGATTGAAGCAATCCCATATTGGGACAGACTGCTTAAGTAAGAAATGAAAGTGAACCATTACCATTAAATGAGCAACAGTTGAGAAGAGGTGCTTCTACTTATGAATAAAGGACAACGACATATAAAAATAAGGGACATTATAACGAATAATGATATCGAAACCCAGGATGAGTTAGTTGAAGAATTGAAATTAGCTGGATACAATGTAACTCAAGCCACTGTTTCTAGGGATATTAAAGAGCTTCACCTTGTAAAAGTGCCTTTAACGGATGGAAGATATAAATACAGTCTGCCGGCCGACCAACGTTTCAATCCACTTCAAAAATTAAAGAGAATCCTTGTCGATGCATTTGTGCGCATTGACTCAGCCAATAATTTGCTGGTTATGAAGATGCTTCCAGGTAATGCCCAGGCAATCTGTGCATTGATTGATAATTTAAATTGGCAAGAAATACTCGGAACGATCGGCGGCGACGATACTTGTTTAATTATCTGCCGTTCTGAGGAAGATGCAAAGATCATTTCCGGCAAATTCTTGGACATGCTCTAATAATGTTGTGAGGTGACCTAGTTTGTTAACAGAATTATCGATTAGGAATTTTGCGATCATAGACAGCCTGTCCGTTTCATTTGAGAAAGGCTTGACGGTCTTGACAGGAGAAACAGGGGCAGGGAAGTCAATCATAATAGATGCCGTTCATCTTTTGGTGGGGGGACGTGGTTCTGCAGAGTTCATTCGGCATGGTGAGTCGAAGGCTGAAATAGAAGGATTATTCCAAATTGAAGATGAAAAACACCCCGTCTTTGCCAAAGCGGAAGAGTTTGGCATCGATATGAATGATGGGATGGCGATACTTCGAAGGGATATCTCACTGAGCGGCAAAAGCGTTTGCAGGGTAAACGGAAAGCTTGTAACGATTGCCATCTTACGTGAGATAGGACGGACGTTGATAGATATCCATGGCCAGCATGAACATCAGGAATTAATGGACGAACGACTCCATCTTCCACTGCTCGATCAATTCGGCGGTGAAAAGATCGCATCTGCACTCACTGAATACCAAAAGCTATATAAACGTTATGAAACCGCTTCTAAACAATTGAATGGTTTGAGCCAAAATGAACAGCAAATGGTCCACCGCCTTGATTTGATCCAATTTCAATTCGACGAAATCCAAAAAGCTGATTTGAAATTACGCGAAGATGAGGAATTGATGGAAGAGCGGAAGAAAATTAATAATTTTGAAAAAATCCATGAAGCGCTGCAAACCAGTTATAATGCTTTAAATGGTGAGCAGCATGCAATTGATTGGCTTTCCGTAGCCATGAATAATTTGGAGGAAGCGGCAGGGCTTGATGAAGGTTTAAAGAACAGCTCTGAAACCGTTTCAAATAGCTACTTCCTGCTTGAAGAGGCCGTGTCTAACATCCGTGACCAATTAGACTCTTTGGATTATGATACAGAACGGGTCGAGTTCATTGAAAGTCGCCTTAATGAAATAAATCAATTAAAGCGTAAATACGGGCGGACAATCGAGGAAATCCTGGAATATGGGGCCGCTATTGAAGAAGAAGTCGAAAAACTTCAAAATAGGGAAACCCATATAGCGAAGCTTGAAAAGGAAATGAAATCCATCAAGGCAGATTTAATTGTCGAAGCAAAGAACCTGTCTGAACTTCGCCAGAAATTCGCTCAGCAGCTAACAAAAAAGATTCATCAGGAATTAAAAGATTTATACATGGAAAAGACAATTTTCGAACCACATTTCCTTCAAACGGCCTATACTTTCGATGAATTGTCAGATAGGGGCATCAATCAGTCAGGGCTGGATTCAATGGAATTTTATATTTCCACCAATCCAGGTGAACCATTAAAACCTCTATCTAAAATCGCATCTGGTGGTGAACTGTCGAGGATCATGCTTGCATTGAAAAGCATATTCTCCAAGCACCAAGGCATAACGTCCATTATCTTTGATGAAGTGGACACAGGTGTGAGCGGACGGGTTGCGCAATCCATTGCAGAAAAGATCTATAAAGTGGCAACTGGATCACAAGTACTGTGCATATCCCATTTGCCACAGGTGGCAGCTATGGCGGATACTCACCTTTTCATAGCGAAAAATGTAAGGGCCGGACGCACGAATACCTCGGTAAAGCCGTTAATTGAAACTGAAAAAATAAAAGAAATTGGCAGGATGATTTCAGGAGTAGAGATAACGGATTTGACTAAACAACATGCCAATGAATTAATCCAGCTTGCCAAAAGGCTGAAGATAACATCATGAAGGGCCGGTAAGTAGATTAATTAAACTAATCATAAGCATTCATTGTAAAGCTATCCAAAAACGGATAGCTTTTATTTTTTGCACCTGTTATAAATGACTGTCATGAGGGCTAAATTAAAGGTGTAGCCATTAAGTTTCAGAGAGCGAGGAGAGTGAATGGATTGAAATTTATATGGATAAACAGAATCATCGGTGGAATTCTCCTTGTTTCGCTATTAACATTAGGGTTATACCAGCCATCTCGTGAATATTTTTTAATTCCAAATCATCTTGTACTATTTGAAGGAAGTCAATATAGTATTTCCAAGTCATTGCCTGTTTCTGCAAAAACTTCGAGATCCAGTGATGGAATTTCGCTTCATGATGAACAAGCCTCGATTACACTTGGTGCTGAGAAACCGGGTACGAATGAAGTGTTACTGGATGTAGCAGGCTTGCCTGCCAAAAAGGTCGACATCAGGGTGTTAAAAGATTTTAAGGTCATGCCTGGTGGCCAATCCATTGGAGTAAAGCTTAATACTCTTGGGGTGCTCGTAGTAGGTCATCATCTTATTGATACTGCGCAGGGGAAAAAATCACCGGGAGAAAAAGCGAAAATTGAAATCGGTGATATTATTACAGAAATCAATGGTCAGACGATAAAGAAGATGGGGGATGTAACCCCTTTTGTTCAGCAGGCAGGTGAAAAGGGTGAGGCGTTGAATCTTGTCATTAACCGTGATAATGAAGTGCTCCACAGTACCCTATTACCTCTAAAAGATAAGAATGAAGGAACTTACAAATTGGGTTTGTATATCCGTGATTCGGCAGCTGGTATCGGAACGATGACGTTTTATCACCCGGATTCAAAAAAATATGGGGCGTTGGGACATGTCATATCCGATATGGACACAAAAAAGCCGATTGTTGTTAAGGACGGACAGATTGTTCAATCGACGGTCACATCCATCGAAAAAGGAAGCAATGGTGATCCCGGAGAAAAATTGGCACGCTTTTCTTCTAATAAAGAAAAAATAGGAAATATCAATCGCAATAGCCCCTTTGGAATTTTTGGGAAATTAAATCAAGATTATAAAAATGGAATTAACGACAAGCCACTCCCCATCACCCTTTCCCATGAGGTAAAGGAAGGACCAGCAAAAATCCTTACAGTGGTGGACGGTTCTAAAGTGGAGGAATTCGATGTCGAAATCGTCAGTTCCATACCACAGAAGTTTCCTGCAATTAAAGGTATGGTCATAAAAGTGACGGATAAAGAATTGCTGCAAAAAACAGGTGGGATCGTTCAAGGTATGAGCGGCAGTCCTATCATACAAAATGGGAAATTAATCGGTGCAGTCACACATGTATTCGTTAATGATCCTACAAGTGGGTATGGAGTCCATATCGAATGGATGTTAAACGAAGCCGGTATAAATATATACGACAAAAATAATTTTGAAAAGGCAAGCTAAGAATCCGGGTATCCTTTTGGATGCCCCTTTTTAATGGAAAGTTATGGTTAGCAGAGGTTTTGGGTAGGAATTAAATTTGATTTCTTTAAAAAATAGAGGTTTTTTTGAAACGATGTGATAAAATGATAACGATATGAAGATTTTTCGACAATCGCTTTATTCGAATAGCAAACGAAGTCGAAAACAAGAGATATCCGGAGAATAATATTGAATTCCTTATATTTTTTCAAAAATAAAAGGAATTTAGTTTCCATTGTCGAAAAGTTCAATTACAATAGAATTTAGTCATATAGAAAAAAAGACCAATTGTAGTTGAGGAGGAAATCAAGCGTGAAAAAAATTAAGGTGTGCGTTGTAGATGATAATAGAGAACTTGTTGGCCTTCTGGATGAATACATTTCTGCACAGGAAGACATGGAAGTAATTGGGGTGGCACATAACGGTCAAGATTGCCTGGGGATGCTTGAAAGCGTTGATCCGGATATATTGATCCTCGATATTATCATGCCTCATTTGGATGGGTTAGGTGTACTTGAAAAACTTCGTGAAGTAAAACGGGGTGCTATGCCTAATGTGATTATGCTTACTGCATTTGGTCAAGAAGATGTAACGAAAAAAGCTGTTGATTTGGGTGCGTCTTACTTCATCCTGAAACCATTCGATATGGAAAATCTGGCCAATCACATACGTCAGGTAAGCGGTAAAGGGCAGGCGGTTTTAAAAAATCATAGTCAATTTAGCTATCGTCCCCAAAATGAATCCAAGCCGAAGAACCTCGATGCCAGCATCACAAGCATCATTCACGAGATTGGAGTGCCTGCACATATTAAGGGCTATTTGTATTTAAGGGAAGCGATATCGATGGTATATAATGATATTGAACTATTGGGTTCTATCACCAAAGTTTTATATCCGGATATCGCAAAAAAATACAATACTACGGCCAGCCGTGTCGAACGTGCTATCCGGCATGCGATTGAAGTGGCCTGGAGCCGTGGAAATATAGAATCCATATCATCTCTTTTCGGATATACCGTAAGCATGACTAAGGCAAAACCTACAAATTCCGAATTCATTGCCATGGTTGCCGATAAGCTGCGCCTCGAACATAAAGCTTCTTGACAGGGGTAGGGAAAAACCGGTTGTAAGGATTCAGGGTAACAATTGAACATATAAAGGCTAGAGCCGCTAAATATAAATAGGAACTCTCCGTTCTGGAGGCAAAGGACAGGAAGAAGTTGCTTCTTGATTTTTTCTAATCGGCAACTTCAAAATTTTTACGCCGGTTTAAAAAATTAAACGCCTTTTATTTATTGGATTTTAAAGGAAATCCCATAAATAAAAGGCGTTTTTGTTTGGTCGAAAAAGCGGTACAGATCATTTTAGACGAAGTAGGTAGCAGTGGTTAAAAGATCGGACAGAAAACCAGCGGGAGTTTCCTGAAAGCCGAAAATATCTTCACGGTTGAAAAGAAGGGGAAATTAATCGGGAATCGAATGGAACGGAAAACGTTAATAAAAGTGAAGGGATTTAACCGTGATCTTTTAAAGAAGAATTGAATGAGATTTTGCTTTTATATAAATCAAAAATAATGGAACTTAATCAATGAAGGAAAAGCAGGATGTATATGAAATTTCTCCGGGAAGATTGGGTGAGCAAAGTTTTCAATACGAACAAACATCCCGGATATCCGCTTGCAAATCAAAAGCTTGGAAAAGAAATTGGGTGTTCTGACGAAAGGAACATTCTATGCAGAAAATAATCACCTGCATTTTGATTGAAGGATTGATCTAGATGAAAATAATTTGCTGTTTCTGTTCATAAATTGGGATATAACAATTATTGAGAGAGGCGGCGTTTCATCATGACCTTAATCTTTGCGCATCGAGGCTCTGCAGGTACACATCCGGAAAATACGATGGCGGCGTTCAAAGAAGCTGCCCGTGTCGGGGCGGACGGAATTGAAACGGATGTCCAGCTCTCCAAAGATGGGGAAGTGGTCATCATTCACGATGAAAAGCTCGATCGTACAACGAATGCCTCGGGGTATGTAAAAGAGCGGACCTTGCTGGAGTTAAAAAAACTTAATGCTTCTGCAACCCATAAGGGTAAATTGGGAAAAGAAAAGATTCCGACGCTTGAAGAACTATTTATTTGGCTTTACGATAATCAGCTTTTTTGCAATATTGAATTGAAAAATACTCTTTTTCTGTATCCAGGCTTAGAAGAGAAAGTCATCCGGCTCATCCGTACTTACGAAATGGAGGAAAGGGTAATCCTTTCTTCATTCAATCACTGCAGTTTGGTCAATTGCCACCAATTGGCACCTGAATTGGAAACCGCACCGCTATATAGGGATGGTCTATACATGCCGTGGATATATGCCAAGGCAATAGGCGGTAGTGCGATCCACCCAAATATAAGGGTTGCCCCTGATGCACTAATTCAAGCATCGATGAGTATGGGTGTTCCTGTACGGCCATATACCATTAATAAAGAAGCAGAGATGAAGCGGTTATTCAAACTGGGGTGCAGCGGCATCATTACCGATTTTCCCGAGGAAGCCGTACGAATCAGAGAAGGATTGAAATCAAGATAAAAAAAGAAGGTGCCATATGAGATATGGCACCTTCTATTTACGTTTAAAATTTAGTGAACCTGCTTTGGACCTTATTTTGTTTTCGGTCTCGATGAAGGATGAAGCCGGCGATAAAGGCTATTCCGCCAATCGTTATGAGCAGTCCTATTAAAAATTGCAGCCAAAGGAATGGATAGGGAGGCTGTAAAATACCGAATACCATGTCCCTCATTATTTTTATGCCATAGGCAGCAAAGGCACCAGGTATAAAAAGAATCAAAAAAGCGATTAAACGTTTCATGCGGTCAAATCCCTTCCGAAAATTCCGTCTTTAAAAAATGATAAAGGATATAAATTATTTGTCAAGTTCCGGGAATCAAGATAATGACTGGGAGATGGTGGCTGTTTTTAAAGGGAGCCAATATGGTAAAATGGTTGGGAGTATGAAAAAAATTGCAGGGAACGATCTATTAAAAGGGGTAATTATATCTTAAGGGGGATGGCTCATGCAAAAGGTCATGATAGTAGGGGGAGGAGTGGGAGGGACAACCGTGTTGAAACTCCTCTCGGAAAGTGAAGTATTCTCCATTGTTTGTATGGCTGATACGAATGAATCTGCTGAAGGGATGCTTGCAGCAAATGAACGAAGGATTCCTACAGTGACTGATTGGAGAGTGGGATTGGAGCGGGATTTGGACATCATTTTTGATACGACCGGAGACCCATCTGTCTATAAAAAGATAAAAAGGGACATGGGCGAACAAACGATTCTCATTCCTGGAAGTGTTGCCCTCATTATGACTAAGCTGTTTGAAGAGAAAAATCGATTAATAAGTAAATTGGAGAATGCCTCGGCAAAAATGGACTTGATTCTTAATACGACCAGTGAAGGAATGGTGGTGATTGATCATGAAGGATTCATCATCATGTTCAATGATAGTGCGGAACGTGCATCTGACACAAAGCGTGAAGATGTGATTGGCAGACATATTAAAGATTTCATCCCTTCTACTGGCTTGCTGTCAGTTATGCAAACGAACCAAAAAGAAGTAAATCAGGAAATCACCCTTAGCAATGGGATGGAACTCATAACGACAAGGATCCCTCTTGTGAATGCCGATAAAGAAATCATAGGGGCTTTTTCCATGTTTAGGAATAAAACAGAAGCTGTACAATTGGCAGAGCAGATCACTGATTTAAAAGAGATACAGACGATGCTCCAGGCGATCATTCAATCCAGTGATGAAGCCATATCTGTTGTGGATGAACAAGGCAGGGGGCTTTTGATCAATCCGGCATATACAAGAATCACCGGCTTAACAAAGACCCAAGTTATCGGTAAGCCGGCTTCCATCGATATTTACGAAGGTGAAAGTATGCATATGAAAGTGCTTCAGACAAAAAAGCCTGTTCGGGGTGTCAATATGCGTGTCGGCCCAAAACATAAGGAAGTGATCGTAAATGTTGCTCCAATCATTGTGGATGGGTGCCTGAAAGGGAGCGTTGGCGTCATTCATGATGTATCGGAAATTCAAGCTTTGACCCACGAACTGAATCGGGCAAGACAGATTATCCGGACATTGCAGGCTAAATATTCCTTTGATGATATAATTGGGGCTTCCGAAGAGATGAAGCTTCCCATTGAACAGGCGAAATTATCGGCAAGAACACCTGCTACTGTCTTATTAAGAGGGGAATCAGGGACCGGCAAAGAGTTATTTGCACATGCCATACATAATGCGAGCGATAGGAAATTCAATAAATTCGTACGGGTAAATTGTGCAGCCATCTCGGAATCATTACTTGAAAGTGAACTGTTCGGTTATGATGAAGGAGCCTTTACTGGGGCCAGCAGGGGGGGGAAGGTCGGTTTTTTTGAAGAGGCAAATCAAGGGAGTATCTTTTTGGACGAAATTGGTGAATTGCCAGCCAACATCCAAGCTAAATTACTTCGGGTATTACAAGAAAAGGAAATCATCAGAGTGGGGGGGACGAAGCCAATCCCCATCAATGTCCGGGTAATAGCCGCTACGAATATCAATCTTGAACAGGCCATCGCAAACGGATCATTCAGGGAAGACTTGTATTTCAGGCTGAACCGCATGCCTATTTTCATTGCACCATTAAGAAAGAGAAAAGAAGATTTGAGAGAATTGGCGGAGCATTTGATTAATAAAATCAATCAGGAGTATGGACGGAGCATAGAGGGAATTACAGCAGCAGCTATACATAAAATGCAAATTTACAACTGGCCGGGTAATGTCAGGGAACTGGAAAACATCTTGGGACGGGCAATCATTTTCATGAAATTGAACGAGACGGTCATTGATATACAACATATTCCGGATTTTATCGAAGAGATTCCAGTAAAACAGGAGAAATTATTATTGAAGCCTTCTGGCTACGTATCGGGGAAACCGCTCTCGGAGATAATAGACCAGTATGAAGCCGAAATCATTCAGCAGGCGTTCCATACCCACAAGGGAAATAAAACACTTACGGCAAAAGCGCTGGGGATTTCAGTTAGAAATCTATATTACAAAATTGAAAAACTAAAACTGTGAAAATTTTTGCACGCAAATAATTGCGTACTATGAAAAAAACTGCGTGGAATTTTCTGATTTATTTTAATTTAAGCGAGACTCCACTTCTAACATGAAATTTTTTTGAATTTGTTATAGGCTATAGTTGCCCAACATATTAACCAGCATCTCCTTTATTTGGATAAAAAGGCTCGCATTATGTATTTAATTGGCATGTTATTTGCATATTTAAAAGTGAATGGTTCTTTCACGGGAACCATTCCCCAGTGGGAAAATATCATGCTAGTAGCGGATTTTATTTTAAATGAACGTAGTAACAAGTAAGAATGAGGAGTAATTCAGTGTTCTCATCTGATATGTATTAAAACATCTAGGGAGGATTCCTTTATGGAAATTTTTAAATATCTTGAAAAGTATGATTACGAGCAATTGTTATTCTGTCAGGATAAACAATCGGGTTTAAAAGCGATTATTGCCATTCATGATACGACGTTAGGGCCTGCGCTTGGAGGCACAAGGATGTGGACGTATGCATCTGAAGAAGATGCCATTGAAGATGCCTTAAGGCTTTCAAGAGGAATGACATATAAGAACGCAGCTGCCGGCTTGAATTTAGGCGGGGGAAAAACTGTCATCATCGGCGATCCCCGTAAGGATAAAAATGAAGAAATGTTCCGTGCCTTCGGAAGGTATATACAAGGGCTGAATGGGCGTTATATAACAGCGGAAGATGTAGGTACAACGGTTGAGGATATGGACCTCATTCATGAGGAGACGGATTTTGTCACTGGGATTTCCCCTGCATTCGGTTCTTCGGGGAATCCTTCCCCTGTAACAGCCTATGGGGTATATCGCGGGATGAAAGCTGCTGCGAAAGAGGCATTCGGAACTGATTCTTTAGAAGGCAGGGTGATTGCGGTCCAAGGCGTCGGGAATGTTTCTTATAACTTATGCCGTCACCTTCATGAGGAGGGCGCCCAGCTGATCGTTACGGATATCAATAAAGAAAGCGTGGCCCGTGCGGTTGAATCCTTTGGGGCGACTGCAGTTGATCCTGACGAAATTTATGGAGTCGACTGTGATATCTATGCACCATGTGCATTAGGGGCTGTCATAAATGATCATACAATCAATCAAATCAAGGCGAAGGTCATTGCTGGTGCGGCCAATAATCAATTAAAGGAACCTGTTCATGGCGATCAAATTCATGAAAAAGGTATTATATATGCACCTGATTATGTAATTAATGCAGGTGGAGTCATAAACGTGGCCGATGAGCTTTTAGGATATAATCGGGAAAGAGCCCTTAAGAAAGTGGAAACGGTTTATGATACAATTGAAAGAGTCATCGAGATAGCAAAACGCGATCAAATCCCAACATATAAAGCAGCGGATAGGATGGCAGAGGAGCGAATTGCTCGCATGAGGAATTCAAGGAGCCAATTCTTGCAAAATGAAAAACATATCTTGAATGGAAGAAAATGATTGTAGTTTCACAAGATATAGATTCCTGTGTTTTTTTAATTAAACACAGGAATTTTCAACATGGATAACGTAATAAACATATGCCAAGTAAAAATGGTGACAAATAGTATGTATTTGTGAGGAGGAGTGGTTTTGGCTGAAGATTTTGACCTCGTTATCCTCGGAGGAGGAACTGGCGGGTATGTGGCGGCAATAAGGGCTGCTCAATTAGGATTGAAAACGGCTGTCGTGGAGAAAGGCAAGCTCGGCGGAACGTGTCTACATAAAGGCTGTATCCCTTCGAAAGCACTTTTAAGGAGTGCGGAAGTTTATCAGACTGCAGTGAAAAGTGAGGAATTCGGTATAGTTACCGGGGATGTAAAGGTAGACTTCCTTAAGGTGCAGGAAAGAAAGAATAAAGTGGTCGATCAACTCTATAAAGGTGTTCAGCACTTGATGAAACAAGGAAAGATAACGGTTTATGAAGGGTTAGGGCGTATACTTGGTCCTTCTATATTTTCACCGATGCCTGGGACAATTTCCGTGGAAATGAATAATGGCAGTGAAAATGAAATGCTCATTCCTCAGAATGTCATCATTGCTACCGGTTCGCGTCCGAAGACACTCCCCGGTTTAGCTATTGATGGGGAATTGGTGCTTACATCGGATGAAGCTCTAAAGCTTGAGAGCCTGCCAAAATCAATGATTATTGTAGGCGGTGGAGTTATCGGCATTGAATGGGCTTCGATGCTCAATGATTTTGGTGTGGAAGTGACAGTGCTGGAATATGCAGATAGAATCATCCCGACTGAGGACCATGATATTTCCAGTGAAATGCTTCGTCTCTTAAAGAAAAAAGGCGTCAAATTCGTTATAGGTGCGAAGGTATTGCCTGAAACCCTAAAAACGGATGATTCAGTTACCATTTCTGCAGAAGTCAAGGGTTCGGTGGAGGAGTTCACAGCTGAAAAAATGCTGGTTTCCGTAGGCAGATCAGCTAATGTTGAAGGGATCGGCCTTGAAAATACGGAAATTGTGAAAGAAAAAGGCTTTATTGAAACCAATGACTTCTTCCAAACGAAGGAATCACATATCTATGCAATCGGTGATTGTATTGGCGGTCTCCAGTTGGCTCACGTTGCCTCCCATGAAGGCATTACGGCCGTTGAACATATCGCAGGCCAAAAACCGGAACGGCTGGATTATTCGCTCATTTCAAAATGTGTGTATTCAAGCCCTGAAGCTGCAAGTGTCGGTTTGACGGAAGAACAGGCAAACAAAGAAGGCTATGACCTTAAAATTGGGAAGTTCCCATTCCGTGCAGTTGGTAAGGCCCTTGTATTCGGGGAAGCGGATGGCTTTGTCAAAATCATCGCCGATAAGAGAACGGATGATATACTGGGCGTTCATATGATCGGACCACATGTTACGGATATGATTTCAGAAGCCGGACTTGCAAAAGTGCTTGATGCGACACCTTGGGAAATAGGCAAGACAATTCATCCGCACCCAAGTCTTTCTGAAGCAATCGGAGAGGCGGCACTTGCTGTCGATGGACGTGCCATTCATTCATAAAGAATAAGGTCAGGAGGTTTTATGATGGTAGAAAAACGTCATGAACAATTAGGCTTAAATGAGGAAACGGTTTTAGATATGTATCGGACAATGCTTTTGTCCCGCAGAATTGATGAGCGCATGTGGCTTTTAAACCGATCCGGGAAAATTCCCTTCGTGATTTCCTGCCAGGGGCAAGAAGCTGCACAGGTTGGGGCTGCGTTTGCGCTGGATCGGCAAAAGGATTATGTACTGCCTTATTATCGGGATGTGGGTGTAGTTCTTACCTTCGGAATGACAGCAAAAGACTTGATGCTTTCAGGTTTCGCGAAAGAGGAAGATCCCAATTCCGGCGGGCGCCAAATGCCTGGTCATTTTGGTCAAAAGAAAAATAGGATCGTCACTGGTTCATCGCCTGTAACGACACAGGTCCCGCATGCTGTTGGAATTGCACTTGCAGGGAAGATGGAAGGTAAGGATTTGGTGACATTCGTAACGTTTGGGGAAGGTTCATCCAATCAGGGAGATTTTCATGAAGGGGCCAACTTTGCAGGTGTGCACAAGCTACCGGTCATTTTCATGTGTGAAAATAATAAATATGCGATTTCCGTTCCTATCGAGAAACAGCTATCGTGTGAAAATGTTTCCGACAGGGCGATTGGCTATGGGATGCCTGGAATAACGGTGGATGGCAATGATCCATTGGAAGTGTATGCAGCGGTGAAAGAAGCGGCTGACCGTGCACGAAGGGGAGAAGGACCTACACTTGTAGAAACCGTTTCATACAGGCTCACGCCTCATTCAAGTGATGATGATGACCGAAGCTACCGGACTGCGGACGAAGTGGCCGAAGCCAAAACGAAGGATTCGATAATGACATTTGGAGCGTATTTAAAAGAAGTGGGAATCATGGATGATGACCTTGAGAAACAAATGAATGATGAAGTCATGAAGATAGTAAATGAAGCAACCGATTATGCTGAAAATGCTCCATATCCGAAGGCTGAAAGTGCTATGAATCATGTGTATGCACAAAAGTAAGGGGGTAATAGAATGCCAGTGATTTCTTATATAGATGCCGTGACAATGGCAATGAGGGAAGAGATGGAACGCGATTCCCGTGTATTCGTATTGGGAGAGGATGTAGGAAAAAAAGGTGGGGTCTTTAAAGCCACTAATGGTTTGTACGACCAATTCGGTGAAGCAAGGGTCATCGATACCCCGCTCGCTGAATCTGCAATTGCAGGAGTGGGAATTGGAGCCGCCATGTATGGGCTGCGGCCGATAGCTGAGATGCAATTTGCTGATTTCATCATGCCTGCCATTAACCAAATAGTTTCAGAGGCAGCCAAAATTAGATACCGTTCTAATAATGACTGGAGCTGTCCTATGGTAATCCGTGCTCCGTATGGAGGAGGAATTCATGGAGCTCTTTACCATTCACAATCGGTTGAAGCGATTTTTGCCAATCAGCCGGGCTTGAAAATTGTGATGCCTTCCACTCCGTATGATGTAAAGGGGTTGCTTAAAGCTGCCATTCGCGATGAAGACCCAGTGCTTTTCTTTGAACATAAACGCGCATACCGCTTGATCAAGGGTGAGGTACCGACTGAAGATTATGTCCTTCCCATCGGTAAGGCGGATGTGAAAAGGGAAGGGGAAGACATTACTGTCATTTCCTATGGCCTTTGTGTGCATTTTGCCCTTCAGGCAGCAGAAAAATTAGCTGCAGATGGAATTTCTGCACATGTTCTTGACCTGCGTACGGTCTACCCTTTGGATAAGGATGCTATCATAGAAGCAGCTTCTAAAACGGGGAAAGTATTACTGGTTACGGAAGATAATAAAGAAGGAAGCATCATGAGTGAGGTTGCAGCCATCATTGCCGAGCATTGCCTTTTTGATTTGGATGCCCCTGTAAAGCGGTTGGCCGGACCTGATGTACCTGCCATGCCATATGCGCCTACGATGGAAAAACAATTTATGGTCAATCCTGATAAAGTGGAAAAAGCAATGAGGGAATTGGCCGAGTATTAATGACTGTTAAGAAGGAGGAACGAATTATGGCTATGGAATTAATGAAGATGCCTCAACTAGGCGAAAGTGTCACAGAGGGGACCATCAGTAAATGGCTTGTGAAGCCCGGGGATCATGTCACTAAATACGACCCGCTAGCTGAAGTGATGACGGATAAAGTAAATGCTGAGGTTCCTTCTTCCTTCACCGGCATCATCAAGGAATTGAAAGCGGATGAGAATCAAACATTGGCAGTCGGCGAAGTCATTTGCTCGATTGAAGTTGAAGCGGCAAAGACGGATAACGGAAATGCTGGGCAAGTTTCTCATAGTGAGGAAATTGTTGATGCACCTGCTAAAAGAGATGTGCAGCAAGCGTCGGCCGAACCATCAAGGAAAGCTCGCTATTCGCCAGCTGTGTTAAAACTTTCCCAGGAGCATGGAATCGATCTTTCGAAAGTTAAAGGGACGGGAAATGAGGGACGGATCACCCGTAAAGATTTACTGAAACTTGTTGAATCAGGGAATCTTCCTAAGGCGGATGAGCCTTCCGCCATATCCGATTCGGCTCCTGTGGAGAACGCACCTCAAGTTAAACGTCAAACCAGTCCAGTACCTAACATGCCGACTGCGGCTGGGGACAAGGAAATACCTGTTACCGGCATCCGTAAGGCAATTGCATCCAATATGTTGAAAAGTAAGCACGAAATTCCGCATGCTTGGACGATGGTGGAAGTTGATGCAAGCAATATGGTGAAGTTGCGTGATAATCTTAAATCCGAGTTTAAACAAAAAGAAGGCTATAATTTAACGTACTTTGCCTTTTTCGTCAAAGCGGTTGCTCAAGCTCTTACGGAATTTCCAGAGCTCAATTCGATGTGGGCAGGCGAAAATATCATACAAAAGAAAGAAATCAATATATCCATAGCCGTTGCAACCGAAGATGCCTTATTTGTACCGGTCATTAAAAATGCCGATGAAAAATCAATCAAAGGTATAGCAAGGGAGATACAGGAACTTGCATCCAAAGTGAAGGCGGGTAAGTTAAAAGCGGAGGATATGCAAGGTGGTACGTTCACTGTTAATAACACTGGCTCATTCGGTTCTGTCCAGTCCATGGGAATCATCAATTATCCACAGGCGGCCATTTTACAAGTTGAAACGATTGTAAAACGTCCAGTGGTCATAAATGATATGATTGCAGTACGAGATATGGTGAATCTCTGTTTATCACTTGATCATCGTGTTTTGGACGGACTGGTATGCGGACGATTCCTTGCAAGGGTTAAAGAAATCATCGAAAAGATTTCCAAAGATAACACTTCCATATACTAAAATGATGACCGGAAGGTTGTACCTTCATACTGTAGGCAAACTCGATGAAAATCGATTTTGCCTACAGTTTTTTTTGATTGGTATAATTTTCACGTTAATTGGAACTCCGCACTCGATTTCCCGGGCGGGTTGCCCTCGGCAATCTTGGCGCCTATGGGGTCTCTCCTTGGACGCGCTATTCCTGCTGGAGTCGTGCACACCCGTTCCAATCACCTTTTTTAAAAAAATTTGATAGAAACAATGACTATGGTGACGAGGGTGGTTCCTGACCATCTTTTAATCCAGCAGTTATTGATTCGCCAAAGTTTAGACCCTGTCATTTCTCTTTTCCGTAGAAAAACATCGACAAAAATTTTATTTTTGCTATTATTTTATTAAGGGCTGTTCTAATACAGGTCAGCGGCTGTACTTGATTTAAAAAAGATGAAATAGGCTAGTGGTTTCCCTAATAACCGATTTTCTAATTTCTATTGTCTTAAATTTAAAGAAAATTATGGTAGAATGTTAGTATAATCCAGAACAAATTGACGGGAGGGTGGTTTTCTTATCCAAAACTGACTGAGCGTTCGTTCTCCCAATGAAAGGACAGGGCTTATGATGCGGCAGAGGATAAGAAAGCGATTACAGATGGAACTGAAAGATGTAAAAAACATAACCTTTCCTAAGCCTTCTTTTGAAGAGTGGAAAGAAGCTGCGGAAACAAGTTTAAAAGGGAAAAGTGTAGAAAAATTAAAAACGAATACATATGAGGGCATCACTTTATCACCGCTCTATACAGAAACGGGGGATTCAACGGAAAAAGTAGCTGAATTACCAGGATTTTTCCCTTTCACCCGAGGAACTTCCCCAACGGGATATCACGAAAAACCTTGGCTTGTCGTTCAACCTGTAAGCGGTATCACGGCTGAAGAAGCAAATGAAAAGATGAAGGCTTCAATCAAACGCGGTCAAAATGTCGTGGCATACCCTGCACGATTGCTTGCCGAGGGCGCAAGGGCAGAAAAATTGTTTAAGGATATCCCATTAAAAGGAATTCCGGTTTTCATTGACTTAAAGGGGAAACAAAAAGGATTATTCCCTCAATTCAAGGCGGTAGCCGAAGCACAAAATACCCAATTGACAGGCGTTATTGCTGAAGATCCCATTGCAGAATGGCTCATTTGCGGTCAGCTGCCAGAAGATACGGATAACTATTTTGCAGACTGGCTGAAGACGATCCAAGATTATCAGAGTGTAGGCAGGGATTTAAAAACAATTTTGATTAATACGGCAGTCTACCATAATGGGGGAGCTAATGCCGTACAAGAAATAGCTTATGGATTAGCGGCTGCCGTCCAATTTCTATTGGCAGGTCAAAAACAAGGGCTTTCCATTGCTTCGGTTTCCGAAAAAATAGTATTCTCTTTTGCTTTGGATTCAAATTACTTCATGTCCATCGCTAAACTGCGGGCTGCCAGAAGGCTTTGGGCAGGACTTGCAGAAGCTTTCGAAACGGCATCGGATCATTTTAAAATGGCGATACATGCCGTTACTTCCGAGTTGACAGAAACGCTTTATGATCAGCATGTCAATATTCTTCGGACCACAAATCAAGCTTTCGCTGCAGCTATTGGAGGCATTCAATACCTTCAAATTCATCCATTCACACATGCAACTGGTGAAACCGATGATTTTTCAGAAAGAATTGCCCGTAACACTCACTTGATTTTAAAAGAAGAAACAAATATAACAACAGTGGTCGATCCTGCTGGCGGTTCATGGTATGTTGAGCAACTAACGGATGAATTGGCTGAAAAGGCTTGGGCGAAATTCCTTGAAATCGATGCAGCTGGAGGGATACTTGAGCTAATTAAACAAGGCACCCTTCAGAAAGAAATAGCTGAAGTTTACCAAGGAAGAGTCCAAAATGCGGCTTTCAGAAAAGAAAGCATCATCGGAACGAATGTCTATCCGAATCCCGCTGATAAGATTAAAACCCCGACACGGAATAACCATGTGTCATATATGAACGTTGAGAAGCCGGTTGGCATTACCCCACTTGACTTGAATCGGGTATCCATTCAGTTCGAACAGATAAGACTACGCAGTGAAAAGTATAAAGAAATAAGTGGAACGGCTCCAACTATTGGTTTGATTAATTTGAAAAATCTCAAATCCTATAAACCTCGTGCAGATTTCGTTAAAAGTCTTGCTGCTGCAGGTGGTATTGAAACGAACGGCAGTGAGGGGTGTCAAACCGTGGAGGAAGCAGTCAATTATGTAGCTGCGACCAAGCTCCCTATCTATTGTGTTTGCGGCAGTGATGCTGACTATTCGGAATTAGCACCAGCCACCATTAAAGGAATTAAAAAGCAATTCCCTGAAATCGCTATTTATTGTGCCGGCAAGCAAAAAGAAGAATTGGAGATTACACTAAATGAAGCCGGAGTCAAAGATTTTGTCCATGTTAAAACAAATGCAATATCCATTTTATCGGAATTATTGCAGAACCTTGGGGTGAACTAAAATGAAAAGACCGAATTTTTCTGCTATAAATCCTGCTAAGCCTGAGATTAAAGGTACGGTGGAAGCATGGAAAAAGGAAGCCGAAAAAGCAGTTGAAAAAAACATGGAGGATCTTCTGTTTGAAACCAATGAACAAATAAAAATCAAACCACTTTATGTTGAGGAAGATAATCGCGATTTGGAGCATATGGAGAGTGTGCCAGGCATCGCTCCTTTTACAAGAGGGCCCTATCCTTCAATGTATGTCAATCGTCCTTGGACGGTACGTCAGTATGCAGGTTTTTCGACTGCCGAGGAATCCAATGCGTTTTACAGGCGTAATCTGGCGATGGGGCAAAAAGGGCTCTCAGTTGCTTTTGATTTAGCTACACACCGTGGTTATGACTCCGATCATCCACGCGTTGTCGGTGATGTGGGGAAGGCGGGAGTTGCCATTGATTCCATTCTTGACATGAAAATCCTGTTCGACGGCATTCCGCTTGATCAGATGTCCGTGTCAATGACGATGAACGGTGCTGTATTACCCATTCTTGCATTTTATATCGTGACGGCTGAAGAACAAGGCGTAACGCAGGATAAGCTTTCAGGCACGATTCAAAATGACATCTTAAAGGAATACATGGTTCGGAATACGTATATCTATCCACCGGAAATGTCCATGAAAATCATAGCTGATATATTTGAGTATACATCCAAATATATGCCCAAGTTCAATTCCATTTCCATCTCTGGCTATCACCTGCAAGAAGCGGGGGCGCCGGCTGATATCGAACTTGCCTATACGTTGGCGGATGGGCTTGAGTATGCACGTACCGGAATGAAAGCAGGTATTGATATCGATAAATTTGCACCACGCCTTTCATTCTTTTGGGCCATAGGAATGAACTATTTCATGGAAGTGGCAAAAATGAGGGCAGCTCGTTTCATTTGGTCAAAACTGATGAAACAATTCGAACCGAAAAATAATAAAGCGATGGCATTGAGGACGCATTCCCAAACCTCAGGCTGGAGCCTCTCCGAGCAGGATCCGTTTAACAATGTCGCTAGGACCCTTATTGAAGCGCATGCGGCTGCACTTGGGCATACAC
>NZ_JBHVQU010000048.1:0-27579 GCF_042886655.1 Peribacillus sp. NPDC058002
GATCAAATGCCATGAATATGTATTATAATTTATTAAAGAACGACTTAGTCAAACAGGCTAGCCATGAGAAAAAGACTGATTGAAATACATAATTGACTACACCCGAGGAAGTAGAGTAAGTATTTGCGCAAAAAGGAACGACACTTGTCATGGTAAACTCCGTTTGTGGCTGCGCTGGGGGAATTGCTAGACCTGCAGCTGCTCATGCAATCCATAATGATAAACGCCCAGATCAGCTAGTAACCGTTTTTGCTGGGCAAGATAAAGAGGCGACGGAAAAAGCCCGTGATTATTTCGAAGGGTATCCGCCGTCATCCCCATCATTTGCATTGCTGAAGGATGGAAAAATCATCACCATGATAGAGCGTCATGAGATTGAAGGGCACCACCCGATGTCTGTAGTAGAAAAATTACAAGACTACTTCGATCAATATTGCGAAGAAGTGTAAGCCCATAGCCATATCTAAAAAACCCGCCAATCGGCGGGTTTTAGTTTTGACGACAAAAAGGGGTTCGGAAGTAGTCTCATCCCGAACCATGATTATAAAAAGAAGACTTGGCTATCCTTTATGAATGTTTCCTTTTTTATAGGGGATGAAATCCTTATTGGATTGAAGATATATGCGACACTCCTGCCAAATAACTGTCTAGCCGAGAGCTCGCAGGCGCTTGCGCGAGGAGGCTTGGCAGACAGTCGGCGGAAAGGGAGCGGATTTCTGAAATCAACTTGAATGTTTTTTTAGAAACAAACCGTAGTCAAACTCGCTTTTCTTGAAGTTTGAATACAGTCTGAAAACCGCACTTTCGGCGGATTTTTTTATTCATGATTTTGCATAAGTCAGGGGCATTTAGGAAAGAAGAAAGATAAGGATGCCGGTATATTCCCTTTGGAGCTATTTAGAAATGAAATTATAGTAATATTCTGAAAAATAAATCTATTATTTACGTTATTGAATAATTATAAGAGTGTGTTAAAATACACATTAGTGTATGAATATTAGTTATTCAAATTTTAACTAAACCAAATTCAATAACAAGAGAATTGAAAATATCATTTTGGAGGAATAATAATGAAGTTGAAAAAGCAGTTAGCATTGTTGCTTACTTCTGTTTTATTAGTAGGTATTTTAGCAGCATGCGGAACATCGGGGAAAGAAGATAAGGACACAGCAGGTACAGACGGCAAAAAGGTCCTGGTAATGGGAACATCTGCGGATTATCCGCCATTTGAATATGTTGAAACATCTAAAAGTGATGAAATTAAAGGATTTGACATCGATATCGCTAAAGCAATCGGAAAAAAATTAGGTTATGAGGTTGAAGTGAAGGACATTGACTTTAATAGTCTTGTGCCTGCTCTGGAAAATAAATCGGTCGATTTCGTTATCTCTGGAATGACTCCAACTGAAAAACGTGAGCAATCAGTCGATTTCAGTGATATTTACTATACAGCTAAAAACATGATCATCACGACAAAGGACAGCAAAATCAAAACTGTTGAAGATTTAAAAGGGAAAACCGTAGGCGTACAGCTTGCATCCATTCAGGAGACATTGGCAAATGACTTGAATAAATCCCATGATATCGGGATGAAAATTGAAAAACGGAATCGTATACCTGAGGTTGTTCAAGAAATGTCAACAGGACGTTTTGATGCCGTAATCATGGAAGATACTGTTGCAAAAGGCTACTTGAATGATAATAAAGATTTGGTGGGGCATTTGATCGAGTCCGGTGAACAAGATGCTGGTTCGGCAATCGCTTTCCAAAAGGGAAGCAAGTTAACTGAAGAATTCAATGCCGAGTTGAAAAAAATGTTAGAGAACGGTGAAATGGAAAAGTTAATATTAAAATGGTTCGGTGGCAGTGAAACTGAATAATACAGAGAGATGAAAAGCGTTCAGAAGAGTTTGAGTATGCCTTCTGAACGTTTTTCCGCGCTTTATTGTTAATAAAATGAAGCAGGAGGAAGGACCTAATATAAAGGCCTTCATAAGAGAGGATGAATGGAGTGAATCTGGAATTTGAAAGGATTATGCCTTCCCTTCCATATATCCTGGAGGGGATACCGACAACATTAAAGGTTGTAGCGGTAGCGGCAGTAATCGGATTTGTTTTGGGAATATTACTATCTATACTTAAAATCAGCAGAATTAAGCCCTTAAATTGGATTGCAGACTTTTATACATCCATTTTTCGCGGTACACCTTTGGTGCTGCAATTAATGCTGATTTATTTTGGTTCACCACAAATATTAGGGATTCAAATCGAAGCGTTCCAAGCAGCATTTTTAGCATTCGGGCTAAATTCAGCGGCATACATCTCTGAAATTATCAGGGGAGGCATTTTAGCTGTCGATAAAGGCCAACGAGAGGCATCGCTTGCACTTGGGGTTCCCTATTCAGGTATGATGCTAAATATTATCCTTCCGCAGGCCATCAAGAATATCCTGCCATCGCTTGTGAACGAATTGATTTCCTTAACCAAGGAATCAGCCGTTGTCACAATTATTGGATTAGGGGATATCATGCGCCGTTCTTATATTGTCGGCGGTGAGACATATAAATTCTTCGAGCCGATATTATTTGCCGGTCTCATTTATTATGTGATGGTCATGGTTCTCACCATCTTAGGCAAAGTGATTGAAAGGAGAATGAGACGCAGTGATTAAAATTGATGGACTCAAAAAAAACTATGGTAAGCTCGAAGTATTAAAAGGAATCAGCACCGAGATAGGGCAGGGAGAAGTGTTAGCAATCATCGGCCCGTCCGGTTCGGGAAAATCAACTTTCTTACGCTGCATCAATATGCTTGAAACTCCAACTGATGGTCAAATCAGGTTTAAAGATCAAATCATCACTGAAAAAAAGACCAATATCATGAAAGTGCGTGAAAATGTCGGGATGGTATTTCAACATTTTCATTTATTTCCGCATAAAACCGTACTGGAGAATCTGACATATGCACCTATGAAGGTGAAAAAACTATCAAAGGCCGAGGCTGTAAAACAAGCTCGTGAACTCTTGAATAAAGTAGGTTTGTCCGATAAAGAATCGACTTATCCGAATCGTCTGTCAGGCGGGCAAAAACAAAGGGTCGCGATTGCGCGGGCATTGGCAATGAACCCGGAAGTAATCCTTTTCGATGAACCGACTTCAGCGCTTGATCCCGAGATGGTAAAAGAAGTGCTCGAGGTTATGAAGTCACTGGCACATACGGGGATGACCATGCTGATCGTAACGCATGAAATGGGATTTGCCAGGGAAGTGGCCGATCGTGTACTATTCCTGGATGGGGGTCTGCTTGTCGAGGAAAGTGCTCCGGAAGAATTCTTTTCCAATCCGAAAAGCCAGCGTGCAAAAGACTTCTTGGAAAAAGTTTTATAAGCTGAAGAAAATAGTATATAATTGTAAAAAAGGTAACGTTTAGGTTACCTTTTTTATTTTTTTCCTATAATGTATTTTTGTGTGAATGCATTTAGAAAAAATGGAAATTTAACTCGCAAAGGACTGTAAAAATATCTGATTTCCTGATAGTATTATAATAGATAGAGAAAGAGCCAGGTGATACATAACAATGTTTAAAATCGGGTACAGGACGATTAAAACTGCTTTGGGGGCCACCCTGGCAATTATTATTGCACAAATGCTTAATCTCGAATATTTCTCTGCTGCGGGAATCATTGCGATCTTATGCATTCAAGTTACAAAAAAGAAGTCGGTGTATGCCTCCTGGCACCGGTTTTTAGCTTGTTTGATCGCAATGGCCTATGCATCCCTATTCTTTCATTTCATCGCATTCCATCCGCTGATAATAGGTTTGATTCTCTTGATTTTCATTCCAACGGCTGTTGCCTTGAAGATTAATGAGGGGATTGTGACGAGCAGCGTCATCATCATGCATCTATACGGGGCGGGTGACATCACTTTTTCCCTGCTGATCAATGAAACGATATTAATCGCGGTTGGAGTTGGAGTGGCGCTTGTCATGAATCTGTACATGCCCAGTGTCGATGACAAACTGTTGACCTACCAGGAAAGCATCGAAACGAACTTTAGTGCGATCTTGATGGGAATTGTCCGCTATTTAAGGGATAATGATCACACATGGGATGGTAAGGAAATCACCGAAACGGCCAATCTTCTTAATCAAGCCAAAAGCCTTGCCTTCAGGGACGTGGAAAATCATTTTTTAAGGGAAGAAGACCTGTATTACCATTATTTCAAAATGCGTGAAAAGCAATTTGAAATAATTGAGCGAATTCTGCCCCTTGTCACGAATATTCCATTGGTGGTCAAGCAAAGCGGAATAGTGGCTGATTTTATAGAAGATTTGGCAGAAAATGTCCACCCACAAAATACGGCCATTCTTTATCTGAAGAAGCTTGAAGAAATGGAGATTCATTTTAGGGGAATGGCACTGCCGCAGACAAGGGAAGAGTTCGAATCCAGGGCCGCATTACTGCAGCTCATGAAGGAAATGGAGCGTTATTTATTGTTGAAGCATTCCTTCAAGGGACTACCCAAGCTGAACGGCAACCGAATGAAAAAGAGGCACTTGGCTTAAACTAAGCAAAAAAGTGAAGGAATGATACAACATGAAATGGATTCTTTCTTTGTTGCTTATGCTACTTTTGTGGCCGTTGCAGGTACAGGCCCAACCTCAATCGGTTAAGCCTGGCGATCCGTTTATCATCATCAATAAAGCTAACAATAAATTGGCGTTCATTGATGATAATGAGGTCAAGGAGATTCTGCCGGTCGGTACGGGAAAGAGCCAGGAACTTACACCCGAAGGGATTTTCACGGTCAAGGTAAAAGCAGTCAATCCATATTACCGGAAAAAAAATATTCCTGGCGGCGATCCCAGGAACCCTCTGGGGTCGCGGTGGATTGGATTCGATGCACGAAATACCGATGGGAGGATTTACGGCATTCATGGTACGAATAAGCCATCATCAATTGGTAAATACATTTCAAATGGCTGTGTACGGATGCATAAATCCGATGTAGAGCGTTTGTACGAAAAAGTCCCCATCGGCACTAAAGTTTTGATCACCATATCGAACGAGGATTTCGAAACGTTGGCAAAGAAAAATGGAGCGATAAAATAAAGAGAGGGAAGCTTTGCTCCCCTCCCAACGGTTTCTATTACAAAAGAAATGCGATACCTGATAATAAGCTCGTTAATAACATTGAGATAAGCATTAAATACACGACGATTTTTCTGATTTTCTTGTTTCCCATATGCTCTCTCCCTTAAAACAGTTTAATTGATTTTATTTTAACTTGAACATTTAGTAGAAACAAGTAAAAGTATAATGTTCATATTATTCCGAATCTTGAAAGGCTTTAATGCAAGATTAGTAGTATTCTAATGGAGTCATCCAATAATACATAGCATGGGGGTTTTATGATGATTAAAAATATCGATCATATAGGTATTGCCGTCAAGTCACTGGAGGAGACCTTGCCACTTTACACGGAAACGTTGAAATTGAAACTTGAAGGAATCGAGACAGTTGGGAGCCAAGGAGTGAAAGTGGCCTTCATCCTGGCAGGCAATACCCGTTTGGAGTTGTTGGAAGCGTTGTCACCGGCAAGCCCAATCGCCAAATTCATCGAAAAACGCGGTGAAGGGATTCATCATGTGGCACTTGGCGTCGATGACATCGAAGAGAGAATAAAAGAAATCAAAGAATCTGGATTGCGGATGATTGATGATTCATCAAGAAAGGGAGCACACAATGCGGATGTTGCTTTCGTTCATCCCAAGTCTACCGCGGGTGTATTATATGAGCTTTGTGAACAAGCAGTATCAAAGGAGGAGCAGGAATGACAGACATATACGATACGATCAATGACCTATATGACAGACGCCGCAAAGTGGAAATGGGCGGCGGTGAAGAAAGAATCGATAAGCAGCATGAAAAGGGCAAACTTACTGCAAGGGAAAGAATTGAACTTTTAGTTGATCCGGGTACTTTCATAGAGCTTAATCCTTTTATCAAACACCGTAATACCAATTTTGGCATGGAAAAGGAAGAAGGGCCAGGAGAAGGGGTTGTCACCGGTTACGGAAAGGTCAACGGCCGTGATATTTATCTGTTTTCACAGGATTTTACTGTTTTTGGCGGGGCACTCGGTGAAATGCATGCTCTGAAAATTGCCAATGTTATGGATTTGGCAGCGGAGAATGGAGCCCCTTTCATAGGTTTAAACGATTCTGGTGGGGCGCGTATTCAAGAAGGCGTGGTTTCGCTTGACGGATATGGCCAAATTTTTTACCGGAATTCCATTTATTCAGGGGTCATACCACAGATTTCGGTTATTATGGGACCTTGTGCAGGTGGAGCCGTATATTCCCCAGCCATAACAGACTTTGTCTTCATGGTTGAAAAAACGAGCCAAATGTTCATAACAGGTCCTAAAGTCATTGAAACGGTTACAGGGGAAAAGATTTCATCTGAAGGGTTGGGTGGAGCGGCAGTACATAATACCATAAGCGGGAATGCCCATTTCAAGGGAGCATCTGAGGAGCAAGTATTGGCGGACGTTAGACGTCTCCTGAGTTATCTTCCACAAAACAATGAAGAGAAGCCGCCTGTTTTGGAAGCCGACGAAGGAGATGACTACCGTCCGGACTTAACGGATGTAGTCCCTTATGAAGGGATTCGTCCATATGATGTTCGGAAAGTATTGGAGCAGGTTGTCGATGAGGATTCCTTTATGGAAGTTCAAGAGGGCTTTGCGAAAAACATAGTGGTCGGCTTGGCGCGTATCAAAGGGAAATCAGTGGGGCTTGTCTGTAACCAGCCAAAGGTGTTGGCTGGGGGACTTGATATTGATTCATCAGATAAGGCTGCCCGTTTTATTCGTTTCTGTGACTCGTTCAACATTCCGCTAATTACATTTGAAGACGTTTCAGGGTTTTTCCCGGGCGTTAAACAAGAACATGGCGGGATCATTCGCCATGGTGCAAAGCTGCTATATGCTTATTCGGAAGCAACAGTACCAAAATTGACGATCATTCTGCGTAAAGCGTACGGAGGAGCTTACGTGGCTCTTAATAGTAAATCCATCGGTGCGGATCTGACGTTTGCATGGCCAAATGCTGAAATCGCTGTAATGGGATCAGCTGGAGCGGCAAATATCATTTTTGCCCGTGAAATTCAAAATAGCCAAGATCCGGAAGCGACACGTGCAGCTAAAATTGAAGAATACCGTGAGAAGTTCGCCAATCCATATGTTGCCGCAAGTCTTGGAATGGTGGATGATGTAATTGATCCCCGTGAAACCAGGATTAAGATCATTCAATCTCTTGATATGCTGCGCAACAAAAAAGAAAACCGACCATGGAAAAAACACGGAAATATTCCGTTGTGATCCGATCCAACATTGAAAGGAGCCCAAACTATCTGTTTTGGGCTCCTTTCCATACTGGGGAAGATATCATTTAAAAGAAAACCATTTATAAGCATCATTCACATTTTGGCAGGGAAATGACCAGCATGCCATTCTGGGTTCTTCCTTTTCACTTTATTTGCCGGGGCGCCGCTTTTAGAAGTATAATTAAAGAGGAAAACTTTTTTGGAGGTTTTATTTTATGATAAATGAAGAACGTTTAGTTAATGAATTTATGGAATTGGTGCAGATTGATTCCGAAACGAAAAATGAAGCAGCCATCGCCAAAGTGCTGAAAGAAAAATTCGGGGCACTGGGTGTAGAGGTTTTTGAAGATGATACAACAGCAGTTACCGGTCATGGTGCAGGGAATTTAGTATGTACTTTAAAAGGAATGAAAGAAGGCGTGGATACCATTTATTTCACATCCCATATGGATACGGTTGTACCGGGTAATGGAATCAAGCCTTCCATCAAGGATGGATACATAGTGTCAGACGGAACGACCATTTTAGGTGCGGATGACAAAGCTGGATTAGCGGTCATGTTAGAAACGCTTAAAGTGTTGAAAGAACAGAATATCGAACATGGTACAATTGAATTCATCATTACAGTAGGTGAAGAATCTGGCTTGGTTGGGGCAAAGGCATTGGATCGCTCCCTTGTAACGGCTAAATTCGGTTTTGCACTTGATAGTGATGGAAAAGTGGGAAATGTGGTTGTTGCTGCACCTACTCAGGCGAAAGTATGTGCAACCATTTTAGGCAAGACTGCACATGCTGGTGTCGCTCCTGAGAAAGGCGTTTCGGCCATTACGATCGCTGCCAAAGCAATCTCTAGAATGCCATTGGGCAGAATCGACGAGGAAACGACAGCCAATATCGGACGTTTCCAGGGCGGACAGCAAACCAATATTGTTTGTGACCATGTTGAAATCCTTGCAGAAGCAAGATCTTTGATTCCTGAAAAAATGGAAATACAGGTAGCGAAAATGAAAGAGGCATTCGAGACTGCAGCCATTGAAATGGGCGGACGTGCTGAAGTTGAAGTTAACGTGATGTATCCTGGTTTTAAATATGGTGCTGGTGATCATGTAGTCGAAATCGCAAGAAAGGCAGCAGAGAAAATCGGCCGTCCTTGCGAGCTTGTTAAAAGCGGCGGAGGAAGCGATGCGAATGTCATTGCAGGCTTTGGCATCCCTACTGTCAATCTCGCAGTGGGCTATGAAGATATCCATACTACGAATGAAAGAATCCCAGTTGAGGAATTAACGAAGCTAGCTGAAATGGTCGTCACTATCATCAAAGAAGTATCAGGGGAATAATCACCCAAAATATGACAGGGGGATGGAGGAGAGTTTCCTGAGTAAAAAGGTTATCGGACTTCTTGCAGAGGGCGTGGAATATGCCGTGCCTAATGAATTCGTGATTCCATCGCAAGACCTGATGCCTTGCTTTCCGGATTTCCTGCAACCAGGTAAATCAGCCCAGGCTATGATGGCCAAAGGTGGATTGCAATAAAGACGGATATCCTCCATCAAACTATTGGCCAGGGTGACGTGAAATCTTGATTTTTACCGAATATATTCAAGGGGTTGCCTTTTGATTACGATCATTGATCAGCAAAAACTCGTATATATTTGCCAAGGTGTTAACAGTATTGAAGGAATATATGAACAGTCATCAATGACATGATGGCTGTTTTTCTTGGAGTGGAAGCATCTTTCAACGTGGTTACCAAAGATAAATAGGGGTACCTTAATAGAAGTGATTTTTTATTGGGCCTATTATCTTTTTAATTTTACAAGGATGTGACGGTCAAACATGAAGGACATGTATCCCAAAAATGGCAGGGTCATTCTCCATGTAGACATGAATAGTTTCTATGCTTCAGTGGAAATGTCATATGATGTTTCATTAAAAGGCAAACCGCTTGCCATTGCAGGCAATGTTGAAGAGAGAAGGGGCATAATCGTCACCTGCAGCTATGAGGCGAGGAAGTTCGGGGTTAAAACGACCATGCCCATTTGGCAGGCGAAAAAACTATGTCCTCAATTAGTCATTCAGAAACCGAATTTCGAGCGTTATCGAAAGGCATCACTGGCAATTTTTGATGTTTTAAGACAATATACAGAGATGGTTGAACCGGTTTCGATAGATGAGGGGTATCTGGATATTAGTGAATGCGCCGAATTGGGATCCCCTTTAGATATAGCCAATAGCATTCAGGAAAGAATTTTTAATACGATGGATCTCCCTTGCAGCATCGGGATTGCCCCTAATAAATTTTTGGCCAAAACTGCTTCTGATATGAAGAAGCCAATGGGAATCACTGTGTTAAGGAAACGGGACATTTCGGAAAAGCTCTGGCCTTTACAAGTTGGCCAAATGCATGGCATCGGGGATAAAACCTCGGAAAAGCTTCGAACTATCGGGATAATGACGATCAGGGACCTTGCACACGCCAATGATAGTCAACTTAAACAGCTTCTGGGGATCAATGGCATCCGTTTGAAAGATAGGGCTAATGGAATCGACCAAAGGGCAGTGGATCCCGAAGCGATTTTTGAGCATAAGAGCATTGGGAACTCTACTACTCTTCCGCATGACTCCACCAATCAAAAAGAACTGATCGGTGTACTGGATAAGCTATCCGGGAAGGTTGCAGCCCGTTTGAGAAATAAACGCCTGCTTGGTCAAAAAATAGGTGTGACGATCCGTTACAAAGACCGCCGCACAATAACGAGAAGCAGAACGGTCCCTAATCCAGTTTTTGAAAAAAAGGATATTTTGGATGGAGCTATCGATCTCTTTATGAAAAATTGGAATGGGGAAGGAATCAGGCTTCTTGGTGTCACGGCCTATGATGTCATCGAAAAAGAGTCAGCCTTCAAGCAACTGGATATTTTCTCCTTTCAAGAGGATGCAGAAAAAGAACCTCTGTATGAAGCGATGGAACACTTGCAAAATAAGTACGGAGAAAATATTATTAAAAAGGGATTACCCTTGAAAAACCGTTCAATTGGAACAGACACTAGCTTCAGCAAAGATTTCTTTGGGCAATCCAGGAGGAATGATCCTTCTTTTGACAAAGAATAGCGTACAAGCTGTGTAAAGATATAGAGAAGGGAAAGATGAAGCATGACAAAACAACAGATTGGCGTTATCGGACTAGCCGTAATGGGCAAGAACCTTGCATTTAATATTGAAAGCAGGGGATATTCAATTTCCGTGTATAATCGCTCAGGATCAAAAACGGACGAAATGATGAAGGAAGCGGAAGGCAAAAACGTAACAGCCGCTTATACACTTGAAGAATTCGTCAATTCTTTGGAAACGCCACGCAAAATTTTATTGATGGTTAAAGCCGGGGCGGCAACAGATGCAACGATCGAGCAATTAAAACCGTTACTTGAAAAAGGTGATATCGTTATTGATGGAGGGAATACCTTCTTCAAGGACACTCAGCGCCGCAATGAGGAATTAAGCAAGCTTGGCATCCATTTCATCGGTACAGGCGTCTCAGGAGGGGAAGAAGGAGCTCTAACAGGTCCATCCATCATGCCTGGAGGTCAAAAAGAAGCATATGAACTTGTTGCACAGATCTTGAAGGATATTTCAGCTAAGGTCGACGGTGATGCTTGCTGTACGTATATCGGACCGGATGGAGCAGGTCATTATGTTAAAATGGTACATAATGGTATTGAATACGGGGACATGCAGTTGATTTCCGAATCATATTTCCTTTTGAAAAATCTCCTTGGATTATCTGCCGAAGAATTTCATGAAGTCTTTACTGAATGGAATCAAGGGGAACTTGACAGCTATTTAATTGAAATTACTGCTGATATTTTCAAAAAATATGATGAGGAAACCGGTAAGCCGATGGTCGATGTCATTTTAGATAAAGCTGGCCAAAAAGGTACGGGGAAATGGACAAGTCAAAGTGCGCTTGATCTTGGCGTTCCGCTTCCAATCATTACGGAATCGGTGTTTGCCCGGTTTATTTCAGCAATCAAGGACGAGCGTGTTGAAGCGAGTAAAATCCTTCGTGGTCCAAAAGCCGAATCATTTACAGGCGACAAAAAGGCTTTGATAGAAAATATCCGTAAAGCACTTTATATGAGCAAAATCTGTTCATATGCACAAGGATTTGCACAAATGAAAGCAGCATCAGAAGAAAATGACTGGAACTTGCAATATGGGGAAATAGCGATGATTTTCCGTGGCGGCTGTATCATTCGTGCACAATTCCTCCAAAAAATCAAGGAGGCGTACGATCGTGAAGCGAACTTGAACAATCTTCTTTTAGATCCATACTTCCAAGGGATCGTCGAAAGCTATCAAGGAGCTTTACGTGAGGTAGTGTCAACGGCTGTGATGAACGGAATTCCGGTTCCTTGCTTGTCATCAGCACTTGCCTATTTCGACAGCTATCGCACAGAAACGCTGCCAGCTAACCTGATTCAAGCTCAGCGTGACTATTTTGGAGCCCATACTTATCAACGTATTGATAAAGAAGGAACGTTCCATACCGAATGGATGGAAAAATAAAAAGTTCAAGCCAGTATAAAAGGGGATCCCCTTTTATACTGGCTTTTTTTGGTTGTAATATTCATCATGTTAAGGACCTCGGATGCACAGAAAAAAAGGGCGCTTCCATGCGCCCTCTTTTTTTGCTATCTCCGATGCTCTACAAGGTCGATGACCCCTAATACAACATGTGCCAAACCGAAACCAAAAACCGTATTAGCAACCATTTTGTTTGAGCCCCGGGTCTGCTTCATTGCATAACCCGCAGCTGTCACGGCTGTGCCCAACGCTGTTGGAATTAATCCTTCACGAATGTCCATAAGTTTAATCCCTCCACACCGAAGTTAGTGGTGCTGTCCTCTGGCACCTTTTCTAGTGTAACCTAAGCAAGGATTTAGCATTCTTTTTCCATGAGGATAAAAATGGTAAAAATAAACTAATTGTAAATAGTTCCAATTATTTTACCTTTTTTAGGGAAAATGTAGTATGATGTATGTCATTCATCCTTGCTTTTTAGGTTTAAACACCTGCGGAAAAAGGAATATAAACATTGAAAGAGTTGGTCGGACCGTAGGATACAGTAGGCAGAAAGAAGAGAGAAGGAGCGGAGACTTATGTTCATCATCTGGTGGGCTGTAGCCATTTTTTTATTTTTCATTGCCTTAGAATCTGGTGTTTCCTTTTGGCTTAATTCGGAAATAGAGGAAGAAATGTCTAAGCCCAAGGAAATGTTTGATATTATCCGGAATAAATTGCTGAGGAAAAGTGTTTCATGAATGAAGAAGGGATGCAGGTTCAAATCTGCATCCCTTCTTCATTTCAGTCAGCATCATTTTCGTTATTCTTGATTTCCCACCAAATATGTCCGTCTTCTTCCAGGAGTTCATCGGATGCCAGCGGACCTGTGGATCCCGCTTCATAGTTAGGGAAAGACTCGTCCTTAGTATTTTCCCATGCATTGGAAATGGTATCGACGAACTTCCATGATAGGGCTACCTCGTCCCAGTGCGTAAAGTTGGTAGCATCCCCGCGCATGCTGTCAAACAATAGCTTTTCATATGCCTCAGGAGAATTGATGTGTTCAATCCCTTTGTTGGAGACGGTCAGTTTTACTGGCTTTGTATTGGATGTCGTCCCGGATTTCTTAACATTTAAGTACAGTGTGATCCCTTCGTCAGGCTGGATATGGATAACGAGAAGATTCGGGTTCAGCGTTTCTTCCGTTTTATAATACAGATTCATTGGAATATCTTTAAATTGAACGACGATATTCGTTGATTTGACATCCATCCTCTTACCGGTACGGATATAAAAAGGAACACCGGCCCAACGGAAGTTATCAATCATCAATTTACCCGCCACATAGGTCTCAGTGTTGGATTCGGGATCTACATTATGTTCATTGCGGTAGGCCGGAAGTGTTTGACCGTCTATCGTTCCTTCACCATATTGGCCACGGACGAAGTATTGATCGACTTCGTCCACTTTCATTGGTCGAAGTGAGCGCAATGCCCGCACTTTTTCGCTTCGAATCTCTTCTGTCGTCAAAGCGATCGGGGGTTCCATGGCAAGCAAGGCCACCATTTGGAGCAGATGATTTTGGACCATATCCCTTAGGGCACCGCTGGTTTCATAGTAACGTCCACGTTCTTCAACGCCAAGTGTTTCGCTTGAAGTAACCTGGATATTGGATATATATCTGTTATTCCAAAGCGGCTCGAATAGGGCATTTGAAAAACGTATGACCTCAATATTTTGTACCATTTCTTTGCCTAAATAATGATCGATACGGTAGATTTCATCTTCAGCGAATGCCGTTCGAATCTGCCCATTCAATTTTTGTGCTGTTTCGAAACTGTGTCCAAACGGCTTTTCTATGACAAGGCGCTTATATCCATTCGTGTCGGTCAGGCCTTGAGCTTTAATCTGTTCGGCAATCGTTCCGAAAAACTCGGGTGCCATCGCCAAATAGAAGATCCGGTTTCCTTCTAATTGATATTGTCCGTCCAATTTTTCGGCAATGTCCTTCAACTGCAGATATGATTCCGAACTGGAGACATCATGGGAGTGATAATGGAAATGGGAAATGAATTCGTCTACCTTTTCTTTTGCATGTCCGAAAGTAAGTATGGAATCCTTGACACTTGTTTGGAACTCCTCATTCGTCAATGGCCTCCTTGCTACTCCAACGACTGCGAACTTATTTATTTTCTCTTTTTGAAATAGTCGATATATGGAAGGAAACAATTTCCTTTTCGCTAAATCTCCGGTAGCACCAAAAATCATGATCAGTGCTGTGGGTTTATTGTTTTCTGTCATGTTAAAACCTCAACTTTCCGTTAAATCTGTCTATAAAGTTGGAATTCCCGTATGTGTACCAATTTCTAATTTTACGTTTAGCTTTCCCTCAAAGCAATCAATTTGCGCATTTTTTCTCATATTTCATTAAAAGTTTAATTTGGTTTCGGTTTTTAGGGGTCATAAATGAAACAGGGCTTTGGTTATGCTATAGTTAATCATAAAGAAGCATTTGCAACGGAGGTAGTATGAGTGGATTTCGTTTTATTGGGTACAGGCGCCGGCGTTCCGGCTAAAGCGCGTAATGTGACTTCAATCGCCCTGCAATTATTGGAAGAACGAGGGACGGTTTGGTTATTCGATTGTGGGGAAGCAACACAGCATCAAATATTAAAAACCGCGGTCAAGCCGCGAAAGGTTGAAAAGATTTTCATCACCCATTTACATGGTGACCATATCTTCGGACTGCCTGGATTTTTAAGCAGCAGATCTTTTCAGGGCGGTGTGGATAAATTGACCGTATATGGTCCACAAGGAATAGATGCATTTATTAAGACGAGCTTACAGGTGAGTGGAACTCATTTAAAATATCCCTTGGAAATCATCGAAATTGAAGAAGGCGCAGTGTTTGAGGACGAACAATTCACAGTCACGGCCATGTCGCTTGATCATGGCATTTACAGCATCGGTTACCGGATTGTTGAAAAAGATCGTCCAGGAAGCTTACTGGTCGACCGGCTGCGTTCTGAAGGTGTGAAGCCGGGGCCTCTTTTTAAAGCATTGAAAAATGGACAAACAGTCCGTCTCGATGATGGCCGTGTCTTAAATGGGAAGGACTATCTCAGTGCTCCGCAAAAAGGACGGATCATCACGATTCTTGGTGATACAAGAATGTGCAGCAATGCGCTCATTCTTGCTGAATCGGCGGATTACCTTGTTCATGAAGCTACATTTTCAGCGGAAGAATCCGAAATGGCATCAGCCTATTATCATTCGACCACCGTTCAGGCTGCAGAAACGGCTTTGAAAGCGGGAGCTAAGAATCTAATCCTTACGCATATCAGCTCACGGTATACTCCGGAGGATGCTGAGAGGCTAAAAGAGGAAAGCAAAGCGGTCTTTGCAAACACGATTATGGGTGAAGATCTAATGGCAATTAAAGTTCCTTTGTATTCAGGGGAATCGGGCAGCTGAAATCAAAGCCAATGTTTGATATAATTAATCAATTGTTCATTGGATATTTAAAGGAGTGTAAATATGACTGACAAAAGCGACCTACATACTAAAGCAATGGATTTTCTCCTAAAAACAAGCCGGACTTTTTTCATTCCAATCAGCTATCTTCCAAAGGGATTGCAAGAGGCTATTGGAGCTGCGTACCTTTGCATGCGCGCCATCGATGAGATCGAGGATCACCCCGGTCTTCCTGCAGATATTAAGGTTTCCCTTTTAAAGGCTCTTAGTGAGTTGCTTGATGCGGATTTCAGGGAAGAAGATCTTCAATCGTTATTTGAACCATATAAGGATGATCTTCCCGAGGTGACCCTGTTTCTTTCGGACTGGATTGAATTTTGTCCTTCCGGTGCAAAAGACAAAGTCTTGGAATCGACAAAGGAAATGGCCGAAGGCATGGCAAAATGGGTTACTATGGACTGGCAAATCCATAATGAAGAGGAACTCGATGATTACACATATTATGTTGCAGGGTTAGTCGGGGTCATGCTGTCTGATATGTGGAACTGGTACGATGGAACCGAAACGGACCGCGAACTTGCCATCGCATTTGGACGCGGACTCCAAACGGTCAATATCCTGCGTAACCGTGAGGAAGATGCAGAACGCGGTGTGAACTTTTATCCGGATGGCTGGGGTTTCGACGAGATGCTTGCCCATACGGAACATAATCTTGCATTAGCCGATGTGTACATTGGAGAGATTGAAACGAAAGAGATCATCCAATTCTGTAAGATACCCTTGGAATTGGCAAAGGCCACATTGAAAGCCCTAAAAGAAGGCAAAGAAAAAATCGATCGTACTACAGTTACCGAAATTGTCAGCCAAGTTGTCGAACACTGATTTTTCCATAAAGCTGCTTTGAAAGTTACCATCCCTTTCAAAGCAGCTTTTTTTATGTTTTATATCTAGAACTCAAAAAATTCTAAAAAGTTAAAAAATATATTGGAATAATTGGGACTAAACGATTATAATTTAGGAAATAAAAGCGAAAAAGTTGACGTCGCTAGAAAAAACCTAATCTTAAATAAGAAAAAAGCGGGGGGAAAATATGAAAAAGAAATTATATTCAACTGCAGCTATGACATTGGTCGCAGGATTATTATTGGCTGGGTGTGGAAATGACAAGGAAAAAGATACGGCAAAGGATGAAAGCAAAAAGGATACCTTCAACATTGGAGTAACACAAATCGTTCAGCATGATTCCCTGGACCAGGCTTATGAAGGATTTCAGGCGGCATTGAAGGATAGTGACATCAATGCCAAATATGATCTTCAAATTGCACAGGGTGACCAAAATAATAGTCAAACGATCGCCAATAACTTTGTTGGGGATAAAGTGGATTTAATCTTTGCCAATTCTACTCCTAGTGCTCTTAGCGCTTTGAATGCGACAAAGGATATACCAATCGTTTTTACATCGGTTACCGATCCTGTAGCGGCGGAGCTCGTTACATCTTTGGATAAGCCAGGCGGAAATGTGACGGGTACGACGGATTCCCATCCTGAAGCCATTGCCAAATCAATGAAATTCCTGGCAGAAGAACTTGGCGCCAAGACAATTGGGACCGTTTATAATACAGGGGAGCAAAACTCCGTCGTCCAAATAAAAAACGTGAAAGCGGAAGCGAAAAAAGCGGGCTTGAAAGTCGTTGAAGCATCCGTGTCCACTTCAGCCGAGGTTAAACAGGCAACGGAATCATTAATCGGAAAAGCCGATGCTTTCTATATCATTACTGATAATACCGTTGTTTCAGCACTGGAATCGGTCATTTCGGTGGCAAATGATAAAGATATTCCATTGTTTGTTGGTGAGCTTGATTCCGTGAATGCTGGTGGTTTTGCAGCATATGGATTCAGTTACTATGATATTGGTTATGAAGCGGGGCAAAAAGCGGTTGAAATCTTGAAGGATGGCAAAAAGCCTGGAGATATCGCAGTTCAATATCCACAAAAACTGAAATTGGTCATCAATGAAAAGGCAGCAAAAGATATGGGTGTTGAAATAAAAGAAGAATGGAAAGCAGATGCTGAGTTTGTAAAATAAACTCTGCTTTTGTTCGGGGAAGGAAGAAAAAAAATGTTCTCAGCTTTATTCAACTCTTTTGAGTCGGGAATGATTTATGCGATTATGGCACTAGGTGTTTATTTAACATTCAGGATTCTCGACTTCCCGGATATGACTGTGGAAGGCAGTTTTGTGACAGGTGCCTCTGTGGCCGCCATTATGATCGTTAACGGTTTCTCGCCAGCCATGGCCACGTTTTGTGCCATGGTGGCAGGTTTCATTGCTGGGACAATAACGGGATTCCTGCATACGAAAGGGAAAATCAATCCACTTCTGGCAGGTATCTTAATGATGATTGCCCTCTATTCCATCAATTTAAGGATCATGGGTGCATCCAACATTCCGTTGCTTTCTCAAACGACCATTATCACAAATATCCAGAATGCCTGGGCTGGCACTGGCATGGACAATATGTTGAATGGTCTTTTATCGATTGTGGGCCTTGGTGATAGCTTGCCAAAAACGTGGGCTATACTAATTGTTATGTTGATTGTGGCTTTAATCATTCAAGCTGGGATGTCAGCTTTTTTAAAAACGGAAATCGGTCTAGCTTTACGCGCAACGGGTGATAATGAAGCGATGGTCAAGAGTTTTTCCGCCCATACAGGAAACATGAAGATCCTGGGCCTTGCGATTGGAAATGCACTTGTGGCTTTCTCGGGTTCCTTGGTTGCCCAATATAATGGGTTTAGCGATATTGGCATGGGGATTGGAATCATCGTCATCGGATTGGCATCCGTTATAATTGGCGAAGCATTATTTGGCTCCAAAACGATTGCACGTGCGACCCTTGCGGTCATTGGAGGAGCGATCATTTACCGAATCGTCGTAACTTTGGCACTTCGCGTAGAATTTCTTGAAACAGGCGATGTTAAATTAATTACGGCACTTATTGTGGTAGGGGCACTTGTCATTCCTAAAATTACCGATAAACAAAAAGAGAAAAGCCGAAAGAAAAGGCGTCTCAAAGAAATACAGATGCGCCATGGTGGGACTTTATCGAAAGGGGGAGAAGGATATGCTTCAGTTAAATCAGATTTATAAGGTCTTCAATGAAGGGACACCAGATGAAAAGCTAGCCCTTGGGAATCTGGAGCTGCAGATGGCAAAAGGCGAATTTATTACAGTCATCGGGAGTAATGGGGCAGGTAAATCGACGCTGATGAACATGATATCCGGCAAAATTCTCCCTGACGCCGGTGAAGTCATCATTGATGGGGAAAATGTATCGGCCATTGAAGAACATGCCCGTGCTAAAATGATTGGCCGTGTTTTTCAGGATCCCATGCTTGGTACGGCTCCACATATGACGATTGAAGAAAATATGGCGATCGCTTATGGAAGAACCAATAAAAGAGGATTAGGTTTCGGGGTGACAAAAAAACGGAAAGAACTTTTTAAAGAATGTTTGGGTACCCTTCATTTAGGCCTGGAAAATCGGATGACTGCAAAAGTGGGATTATTATCAGGAGGGGAGCGCCAGGCATTATCATTGTTGATGGCGACCTTCACCGATCCTAAAATCCTGCTTCTTGATGAACATACAGCCGCTCTCGATCCTTCCAGGGCAGAGCTTGTTACAAATCTGACGAAGGAAATCGTCGAAAAGAACAAGCTAACGACATTGATGGTGACTCACAATATGCAGCAGGCAATCGATCTTGGAAATTCCTTGATCATGATGGATAAAGGACAAATCATTTTTGAAGCAAGAGGTGCTGAAAAGCAGAAGCTTACCGTTGAAAAACTGCTTAACGAATTCCAGCGCATCAAAGGCGAAAAAATGCTCAATGACCGTGCAGTGTTGATTTAAGATGAGAAAAGGCCCGACCCAGGTGAGACTTAAACCTTGGCCGGGCCTTATTTATTTTTGGGGTGATTAATTAGATCAGGTCCTATTACTGAAGAAATGCCTGGCATGAGAAAAATGGCTATCGTGGGGTGCTCATGAACCATCTTGAATGATAATCGATGTTAATCGCTGTCGGCTGTGCTCCATGATGAACTATCATTCTTTCTGTTTCCAAAAATCATTTTTATAAATGGCCTTTTCTTTGTCTTTTTAGTGGCAGCAGCCTCTTCAGCCGCGAGTAAATAATCAAACGGCTGGCCCATTGGTGTTTCTAACGCTTCGATACGGGCTTCGAGTTTCTTAACGAGTTTGTGCATGTCTTCCATTTCACTTCTGTGCTGTAAAAGCTGATAGGATACAACATCGTCCGCTTTTGTTTTCAGCCCATTTTCAAGCCGGGTGACCCGTTCTAGCAGTTGATCATGTTCTTTATCCGATTCGGAGTGTTTCTGGATGGTTGCTTTTCTAATTTTTTTCTCTGAGATGCTGACCTTTTGGAGAATGATGCCTTCGTTCAGCTGATCTTGGATTTTTCTCAATAATGCAATGTCTTCATCCGAAAACTGGTAGTGGCCAAGCTGATTCCGTTCTACTTCCATGTTCAATTGGGTGACCCAGCGTTGAATCGTACTATGGGAAACATTCAGTAACCGGGCAACTGCACTTGTATTCATCGAGATTCCCCCTTTTGGTTGTTGAATTCGATAAGTATTAGGGAATTCCTTTACAGATGACAAAACATGTATTCATTCGGCAAAGAAAGTGAAATTCCTACGTAATTTGCATAAGGAGCAATTCAAGATGGAATCCCCCTTGGATTGATCCTTATGCAATTGTTGAGCATTTTTAGGAACTTTAAGAAGCATTTGTGATGGTGTGGCTGATAATCAATCAAGATATAAAGGGAAAAGTGATCCAGATGTCGAATTTACCCTTAAAACATGGAAAAAGGAGGACTAGCATGAACAGGATCAACATTATCACTTTAGGTGTCAGGGATATTACTGAATCATTGAGGTTTTACCGGGACGGATTGGGATTCCGTACATCGATTAAAGAGGACGAACCCGCAATCGTTTTTTTTTATAATGCCGGAACGAAACTTGCTTTGTATCCTTTAGAGGAGCTAGTAAAAGACATCAATGAGAAAGAACCGCCTAAGAAAAAGGGGTTCCCGGGTCTTACGCTAGCTTATAATGCTAAATCAGTTGAAGAAGTGGATGATGTGATCAAGAAGGCTGGAAAGGCTGGGGGAACAATTGAAAAATCACCTCAGGATGTTGTTTGGGGAGGATACAGCGGATATTTTTCAGACCCCGACGGTTACTATTGGGAGGTTGCGTATTCGAAGGATTGGAGTTTCGATGAAAATGATATGCTGATTATAAAGTAACGCTGTTACCCTTCATAAGATGTGCCGATCTTTTATGAAGGGCTGTTGCCTGGCCACTGCTGTAGGAGTGGCCAGGCAACAGCTGATCACCATCATGCGTCTTACTGCGAAACTACATATTTGGCTAGTTCTTTACTTATTTGATTGCCCATTCGCTTCGATTGCTCTGTCGCTTCTTGTACACAGGCAATGAATGCTTCTTCCACTTGATGTGCTTGAAGTGCTTTCAGACCTGCTTCAGTCGTTCCTCCTGGTGAAGTTACTTCCTTTCTTAGTACGGCAGGCGTTTTTGGTGATTTCTGTAACATATCGGCCGCACCCATCAGTGTCTGCAGAATCAATTGCTTGGCGGTTTCGGAATCGAGACCTATTTTTTCTGCCGATTTTTCCAATGCCTCTACCAAGTAATAAATATAAGCCGGGCCGCTGCCTGATAAGCCTGTTACCGCATCTAGCTGGGTTTCGTCTACGACTGCCACCGTACCTACCGTTTCAAAAAGGGTAATCGCCGTTTGTAATTGCGAGTCCTTCGTATGACCGTTAGCCGCAAGGGCGGTTGCTGATTTTCCTACAGCTGCCGATGTATTAGGCATGGCACGGACGATCGAGAACCGCTTGTTGGCGATTCCTTCCAAGCTTGTTGTATGAACCCCGGCAACAACGGAAATGAACAGCATTTCTTCACGGATGTATTCTTTTATTGATTGCATCGTTTCTAAAATATCTTTCGGTTTCACCGCCAGGACGACAAGGCTTGCATCCTGGACTAATTGCTGCAGCGATCTTGTGGCAGTAACACCATATTGGTTCTTTAAATAATCGAACCGATCATCATTTGATTTATTTGTTACAAAAATATTTGCTGGTTCGATCACCTGTTGGGTCACCAGCCCTGAAATGATTGCTTCTGCCATCGATCCAGCTCCGATAAACGCGATTTTTTCCATATTTCCCGCTCCTTTTTCTTTTGTATTTTCGGCCTTTTTTTGAAAAACAAAAAGACCCCTCATCCAATAAAGGACGAAAGGTCTAGCTTCCGTGGTACCACCTTTGTTCAACTTTTCCATAACGAATAAACAGAAAAGCTGCACTTGAATCCTCTAACGCGGGAATTACGTCAGGTTTTCCTGAAGGCTCATAAGGTAGGTTCAATAATGAGGGGGCGGTGAAGCCTTTCAGCACATTCCGAGCTTCACTCTCTTTACGCCATCATAAATTTACTTGGCCTTAATCAATGCCACGCCGTCTTTAATTACTTGTGATTATGAAGGATATATCAGTACTCTGTCAATGATAATATATGCAAGGACGACAAAAAGTAGACATGAATTATGTGAAAATAATGACAGTGATTTAAAATACATGTAAAATGGTAATTATACATGATAAGTATACTAGGAATCCTGTTTAGCGTATAAAAAGATTTATATAAATATAATTTTCTAAGGTGGATAAGATAATGGCGAATTGGAATGGAGATATTGCAAAACTTGCTTTGCCCACGCCGTTTGCAGTGGGTGATGTGAATGTTTATGTAGTTAAAGGGGATGCTTTAACGTTAATCGATACGGGAGTGAAAACAAAACGATCAAAGGAAGCCCTGACTAAAGGGCTTGGGGATTTGGGTCTGAAACTGACTGATATCGAACAAATCATTTTAACCCATCATCATCCTGATCATGCTGGTGCACTCGATTTCTTTGAAAAGGAAATCCCGGTTTATGGACACAAAAATAATCAGCGCTGGTTGACTATCAGTGATGAATTCCTTGAAACCCATAATCGTTTTTTCCTTGATTATGCCACTAAGTTCGGAGTGGCAGAAGAGCTGAAAAATGAACTGACCCATAACCGCAATGAAATCAGTTTCCTTAGTGAACGGAAGCTTCATGGATATTTGGCTGAGGGAGATGAGCTCCCTGGTCTTCCAGGCTGGAAAGTGATCGAGACTCCTGGGCATGCTCAAAGCCATTTATCCTTTTACCGGGAAAGTGACGGTGTCATGATTGCAGGCGATCACTTGCTTGCCAAGATCTCACCTAATCCATTAATGGAACCACCTTTACTTCCCGGAGGCATGAGGCCTCGTCCTTTACTGCAATATAATGCATCACTTCAGAAATTATTGGATCTTTCCATTTCCACTGTTTACTCCGGACATGGATCTGAAGTGGAAGGAGATGCGGTTGCCGACTTGATTCAATATCGATTCGAGCGGCAGCATAACCGTGCCATGCAGGTGAAAAACATGCTTCAAGATCGGCCTTTATCGGCCTTTGAAGTTTGTCAGCAGCTTTTCCCGAAAGTATACCTTCAGGAAGTGGGCCTGACACTTTCGGAAACGGTCGGTCAGTTGGATTATTTAGAAGACTTGGGTGAAGTCGAAACAGAAATCCAATCAGGGGTCATTCTGTATTCAATCGCTTAATGTTCGCAAGGAGGCTCATTTTTTTGAATAAGTTGCAAGGCAAAGTCATTGTTATTACCGGTGCTTCCGGAGGGATTGGCAAGGAAGTTGCCATTCAAAGTGCAAAGCAGGGGGCCCGTCTCGTCCTCTTGGCCAGAAGCCTGGATAAATTACTGCAGCTAAAGAATGAACTGATCACCCAATATGGGATTGATGCATATGCCTATAAGCTTGATGTTGCAGATACTGATCAGGTGACAAATGTATTTAATGACATCCATGCGCAAATAGGAGAAGTGGATGTGTTGGTCAACAATGCTGGTTTCGGCACGTTTAAAGAAGCACAGGATACGGAGTTAAATGAAACGAAAGCAATGTTTGCTGTCAACGTCATTGGATTGATGGCCTGCACAAAGCTGGTTCTTCCGTATATGAAGCTAAGAAAAGCGGGGCATATCATCAACATAGCTTCTCAGGCCGGTAAAATCGCCACACCTAAATCAACATTGTACTCTTCGACCAAGTTCGCGGTTCTTGGCTATTCAAACGCACTTCGGCTCGAGCTGATGGACGATCATGTTTTTGTGACCACCGTCAATCCTGGACCCATAGAAACGAATTTCTTTAACATTGCGGATGAATCAGGTACATACTTAAAGAATGTTGAAAAATTCATGCTTAAGCCTGGAGATGTCGCTGCCAAAATCGTAGCGGCGATGCTGACCAATAAGAGGGAAATCAATCTCCCTGGCTGGATGAATTTAGCTGGGAAATGGTATAACATGTTTCCAAAGATCACCGAAACATTAGGGAAAAAAGCATTTTTTAAAAAGTAGGCTAAACTTTCGATACCGGAAAAGGCGAAAGTTGGTCTAATAATAGGCAAAGGGGAATGTCGATGACATTCCCCTTTTGGAAATGACCGAAGTTGTCTATATTAAATAAATAATTGGTAACTATTTCAGGGAGAAGCCGTCTATTTCTATTAGGAGGGATTTGTATGAAGATGATAGTGAACCTTTATATCTCTATATTCGTTGCTTTTATTCTGGGCAGCTGCCAATCCCCTGATTGGAACATGGATGAAGTCATTGATAAGGGGGAAGAAGGTTTCGTTACGGATCTTGACGATAAAAGGATTTTGATTAAAGGGACGTATTATAGGGTGACCAATGATACATATATTCAAGATCAACATGGTAATTACCTCGATTATTCCGACCTGGAAATCGGCATGAAAGTGAAGCCGTGGCACCGGGGCGGGGTGGAGAAATCATTCCCTGGGAAAGCGGAAGCGAAACTGATTCTTGTTTTGACGGATGAAAAAAGCTTAGCCGAACAAAGGGCGGTCACTGCTGCCCTCAATCATGTCAGCAAAGCGGAAAGTCAGCGATTCATGGTTCTCGAAGTCGTCCATTTACCATCAGAGCATGTTTATAATATCGAAATGATGAATCGTTCAAACTTAGACTCTTCATTCATGGTGACAGTAGAAGATTTGACGGATGAAATATTATATATAAAATAAAACAACCGGACTGAATCACTTTGGAATTCTGTCCGGTTGTTTTATGGGGATTCGCTCACAAGAATAAGATTTTTGTCCTGATCTTATAAAGTTTTCGCACCTAAATATTTTGGTTTCCAATAAGAATTATCCATATCCGCGATGGCTATTCCTTTAGAAGACGTTGCACTAATGAATTGACCATTTCCGATATAGATCCCAACATGGGATACTCCTGTTCTTCCAGAAGAAGTATCAAAGAATACAAGGTCGCCCTTAGCTGGTGAAGATACTTTTAAACCTGTATTGGAATAGAGCAATGATGTTGTACGCGGTAAGGTAATTCCTTGTGATTTCTGGAATACATAATAGACGAACCCTGAGCAGTCGAATCCAGTCGGTGTCGTCCCGCCCCATTTGTAAGGTTTGCCTATTAAAGTTTTTGAATAGCTTATCAGGCTTGTATTATTGACATTATAAACACCAAGCGCATTAAATGTGCCTCGGCCGGCAATTCCATCGGCAGTTAACCCTTTGGCTTTTTGGAATTTTTTTACTGCGGATTCAGAATAGGTGCCGTAATATGTAGTCAGTGAACCTGTATATGTGAAATATCCTTTGGTTTTTAAAAGTTGTTGTAGTTGTTTGACATCGCTGTGTGTCATTCCGGGTCTGAGGGTTTGATCTCCAATATTTGCAGAGGCTTGCAGTGGGGTTAGCATCATGGCAGATGCAACAGCAGCTGAAGCGATCCATTTCTTCATAATTTTCATTTCCTCTCTATCTATCTCTCTATAATTCTTAACAATATTATCCTACAATACCATTGTGACAATTAGACATATTTTTGGTTACAGTTTCATTACAAAAAATGAGCAGTAAGACTGAATGATAAATGGACGAAAGTCTGTTGAAAAGGGTGTGCGAATTTCAAAAAACTGAGTATATGGATTCATTAAAAAATATTCAAGCTACTAATTGATTCTCTTTTAAAAAAACAATTTGGATATGGAGTTTAAATTTGGTATTTTATCCATTTTTAGTGTCTTTTATATTTTTCAAGGAAATTACAATAAAAAGTAGAAATTTGTATGAAAACTTCCATTGAATAAGAACGTATATTCGGTTAAAGTTATGAATATAATAAAAGCGAACGTATATTCTTATTAGGGTGAAGAAATGATGGATTATGGGACGATGCCGAAACAATCAATTATGTGTATCGATATAAAAAGTTTTTATGCAAGCTGTTCAGCAGTCATGCTTGGTCTGGACCCGCTTGATTGTTATCTGGCGGTGGTTGGTGATTTGAAGAGGACAGGGAGCATTGTGCTCGCGGCTTCTCCAAAAATGAAGAAGGAATTTGGCATCAAGACAGGGTCGCGGATGTTTGAGATCCCGAATGATCCGAGGATTGTCGTCGTTGAACCTAAAATGGCGACCTATTTAAGGGTTTCGACGGAAATTACCCGCTTGTTCAACCGTTATGTGCCCAAAGAAGCGATTCACGTATATAGTGTGGACGAAAGTTTTGTGAAAGTCGATGGTGCCGCTTCTTTATGGGGAGATGCCCGGATGATAGCTGAAAAGATAAAGGATGAAATCGAACGCGAATTACAGCTCCCTTGTGCAATTGGAATTGGGCCGAACATGCTTATGGCAAAGCTTTGCCTTGATTTGGATGCCAAACATAAAGGGATTGCCGAATGGAAGTATGAGGATGTGCCAAGCAAACTTTGGCCGATTTCCCCGCTTCGTGAAATGTGGGGGATCGGCAGGCGCGTTGAAAAAACCCTTCATGGAATGGGGATATTTACGGTTGGGCAGCTTGCCAATTATGATCTTGAATTACTTGAAGCGAAGTTTGGGATTATGGGCAATCAGCTTTACCACCATGCGTGGGGAATAGATTTATCCGATATGGGGGCAGCGATCATCGAAGGGCAGGTAAGCTTCGGCAAAAGCCAAATCCTGCTGCGGGATTATAAGGAGGAGCATGAGGTGAAGCAGGTCATGCTGGAAATTTGCGAAGAAGTTGGAAGAAGGGCACGCACCCATCGCAAGGCAGGAAGAACGGTGAGCCTAAGCATTGGTTACAGCAAGGATGAGTTTGGCGGGGGGTTCCATCGTTCGCGTTCGATTAGCGAACCGACCAACATCACGATGGAGTTATATAAAGTTTGCCTGGAGCTTTTTCATGAGAACTATAAGCAAAAAACGGTTCGGAGCATAGAGGTCAGACTCTCGAATATTGTGGATGATAACGAAATGCAGTTGACTTTATTCGATGCTTCGCGCTGGAAGAAGCGGGAATTGAGTTACACAGTTGATCGAATTCGCCATAAATATGGAGCCAAATCGTTATTGCGTGCGGTTTCGTATACGGAAGCCGGTACAGCCGTTTACCGAAGCAGGCTGCTTGGTGGGCATAAGGCGTAGGGGTGACTTTTTGAAGGGAGGGAAAAGAATGATTCGTGATCGCGGCCGTATCAAATGGACATCGATGATGTTACCGGAGCATGTGAAGATGCTGCGGGATTGGGCGGTGGAGGATGGCTATGAAACGAAGCGCATCCTGGATGAGCAGCAACTGGAAGAAATGAATGCTGTAATGGGTGAAGCGATGGAGGAAAGAAAGGATGTTACGATTGCACATTATGAAGGAAACCGGTATCAGCTGTTAATCGGCAGGATCCATTATTATAATGAGCCCACCCAAAAGCTTCATATCGTTGATCGGTTTCAGCAGGTTCACTATATCAGGCTCTCCGATATAGCGGATGTAAGGATAACGGAATGATGAGCGGAAAGGCCGTTCCAAGGGACAGCCTTTCATTTTCATCGTTATTATTAATATAATCGGCATTTGCTAGATAGGTTTTATTT
>NZ_JBHVQU010000049.1:0-16052 GCF_042886655.1 Peribacillus sp. NPDC058002
CTTTATATCCTCACGCTTTCAAATTTAACAGACTAATGCTTCTTTATGAAGTTCAGCTCTTGATGATCGCTGAGTGCAGCCTGGTTTTTCTCTTTTTCTTTTAAAACAAAACTAAGCAAGTCTAATGAGAGACGAGCTGCCACTTGTCCAGTTATTCCCGTATGATCGTAAGGAGTAGCTACTTCTACCATATCAAAACCGATAACTTCTCCTCTTTTTGCAATTCCATGGAGTAATTCGTTGACTTCATCATAAAGCAGGCCTCCAGGAGAAGGTGTGCCTGTCGCAGGAGCGATCGATGGGTCGAGGCCATCAATGTCCATGGTAATATAATATTTTTCACCTGCTGGAATAAGTTCCAGAACCTGTTCAAATCCCATCTTTCTCATTTGTCGGGGAGACAAGATGACACTTCCGTATTCTCTTGCAGCATCGACATCTTCTTTTTTACTGCTGCTGATTCCACGAATGCCCAATTGGAAAATCTTTTGAACATGATTCATTTCAGATAAGCGGCGGATGCAGCTTCCATGTCCAACCCGCATTCCTGAACGGTGATCTGCCCAGTCTAAATGCGCATCAATCTGGATCACATGAAATGGCCCGAGTTCATCCAAGCCCTTTCCTACTGGAATTGTAATGGAATGATCTCCACCTAAAACAACCGGCATTGCACCTTTTGAAACGATTTTTCGAATGGCTTCTTCCGTATTATCATGGGATTGCATCATATCCCCATGTACCATGTCTACATCACCGCAATCAACAACTTTCCATTTTGGGCCAAGATACATGATATCATTTTCAATATCATAGGCTCCATCTAACCCGAAACTATATAATGTAGAGCCTTCTCGAATTCCTCTTGGGCCCATTCTTGCGCCAGACTTCCATTGTGTTCCCATATCATTTGGAACTCCAATTACAGCTACATCTGCATCTAGCTGGTCTAAATCAGGACATACGGGATATTTCCCGAAAGTACAGATTCCGGTAAAAGGTAAATTAAGATGTTGTTTTTCATTATTCGACATGTGCTTTGCCTCCCACTTATATTACTTACTCGTTCATATATGCAAGCTTCATGCAAACCTATAAAACTAGGCAAAACGGAATTGTTTAGTCAATAATGACTACCAGGAACCAACATATTTTCTAATTACTCGTTTATCTCTACTTCTAAATTTCTAATGATCAAACCACTTGGTTGGTTCAACTTCTAAATTAATATTGATTTGTTTTACCTCACTAAACTCATCTAAACCAAAAGTTCCTAACCCCCGGCCAATTCCGCTTTGCTTATAGCCTCCCCACGGTGCTTCATTGTAAGCTAGATTGTAAGCATTAACCCACGTAATTCCGGCTCTTATTTTCTTAATCACTCGTAAAGCCATCGCACCGTCTTGTGAAAATACACCTGCTGCGAGGCCATATGGGGTATCATTGGCAAGCTGGATGGCTTCTGCTTCATCTTTAAACTTTTGCACAGTCAGTACCGGACCGAATATTTCTTCCTGAACAATTCTCATGTCAGGTTTAGTGTCAACAAATATCGTCGGCTCAACAAAATAACCATTTTCAAGTCCATCGCTTATGATACGCTTGCCTCCGCAGGCTAGTTTCGCCCCTTCTTCTATACCTAATTGAATATAGTTGAGCACCTCATTCATATGGTCTTCACTGACAAGCGCCCCCATTTCTGTAGACGGTTGATCGCCAGGGCCGACCCGGATTTTTTTCGCCTTCTCTACCAGTCTCTCGATAAACTTGTCATGAATGCTCTCTTCAAGCAGTAAACGAGATCCTGCATTACAAACTTGGCCGGCGTTGACAAAAATCCCATATAAAGCATAATCCACAGCTGTTTCAAAATCTGCATCCGCGAAAACAATATTAGGTGACTTGCCGCCTAATTCGAGTGCAATGTTTTTAATATTTCCAGCTGCTGTTTTCATGATGTTTCTGCCTGTTTCTGTGCTGCCAGTGAACGAAACCATATCGACTTTATCGCTTTCCGCTAGTTCATTTCCTACTGTTCCCCCGCCGCCCATAACTAGGTTGGCTACGCCATCCGGTATGCCGACTTCTTGGATAATCTCAAATAATTTAACAGTCGTAATCGGAGTGATCCCGGCTGGTTTAAACACAATCGTATTTCCTGCAGCAAGGGAAGGGGCAATTTTCCAGGCTCCTGTCAGTAAAGGGAAATTCCATGGAGCGATTAGTCCGCATACCCCTACCGGCTCCCGAACAACCATAGCCTGTACAGGACCCGAAACTGGGTATGTTTGTCCATCGGGTTTAGTGACTAAACCCGCATAATATCGAAAACAATCCACTGCATCCGCAATGTCAAATTCCGCTTCTCTAAGAGGTTTTCCGGTATTCGCTGTTTCAAGCTGGCTAAGCTCAGATGCACGTTCTTCAAGTGTCTCCGCTATTTTAAATAAGTAGGAAGCCCGTTCTGAAGCTGGCAGATCTGACCAAATCCCGGAATCAAATGCGGTTCGCGCCGCATCAATGGCCATTCGGGTATCTTCTGCATTTCCCTTGGGAGCATCTGCAATGACCTTGCCGTTAGCAGGGTTTACAACTTGACTCTTTTGTTTACTTAAAGAATCCATCCATTCACCGTTTATGAACATTTTCAGATTTAACACTGTAAAAACACCTCCAGTTTTTATGTAAGCCATGGTGGCCGGCCAATTAAAACTCCTATCAAGCTGACCACCGATTCAAAAACTCTTAATCCACATTAACACTTAATAACTCGACACATCTTCATTCCATTGAGGAACATTTAGAATTGGTCATGTCAAATTTTCTAAATCGATCTATATAGTTAAATTAATGTTGTGTTTTTCGCCTCATAAGTCTTTTGGAATAATGCCAAATAATCCTCGCGTGTCACTTTTCTTGAATTCGTCTGTGTACATAAATGAACTGCTGCCCCTTCAGCAAGGAACGGGAAATCTTCAGGATCGACATTATTTAAATCTCGAAAATCAGGAATGCCAATTTTACGAGCAAGCTCTTTTAACAATACAACACCTTCATAGGCAGTTTCCTCAATGGTTTTACCCTCTTTATTTGCTCCAAGTTTTTCAGCTACAATTGCATGCTTTTCAAGGTTTGAAGGAATATTAAATTCAAACACATGTGGAAGAAATATAGAATTTGCTACCCCATGTGGAGTATCATAAAGACCTCCAAGTGGTTCAGCCATAGCATGTACAGCACCAAGATCCGCGTGATTAAATGCCATACCTGCAATTAAACTGGCTACAAGCATATTTTTCCGTCCTTCTAAGTCGTTCCCATTTTCTACAGCTAACGGAAGGTACTTAGCAATTAATTCAATTGAATAAAGACTGAGAGCATCTGAAATTGGTTCAGCAATATTGCTGGTATAAGCTTCGATAGCATGTGTAAGTGCATCCATTCCAGTAGCAGCCGTAATAGATTTAGGCAGAGTTAGAGTTAATTCAGGATCCAAAATTGCTAGTTTCGGAGCCAATCTAATGTCAAGTATAGCCTCTTTCTGTTTTGTAACTGTATCTGTAATGACAGAACCTGTTGTAACTTCACTTCCAGTACCTGAAGTTGTAGGAATACAAATAAGTGGAGTGATTTCTCGCTCTAGTAAATTTACACCGTAACGCTCTCTAAGCTCTCCTCCATGGGTTAAAAGTGTACCAATTGCTTTGGCTGTATCCATTGAACTTCCTCCGCCAAGACCAATCAAAAGATCTATTTCCTCATCTTTAAATTGCTCATAGGCTCTTTGACAATCTACATCTTTTGGATTAGGAGTAATTTCATCAAAAACAATATAATTGACACCTTCTTGGTCTAACGAATCTATAACCTTTTGCAAAATTCCAGTTTGCGCTAGTCCTTTATCAGTAATAAGAAGAGCCTTTTTTCCTCCTAGCTCTTTTGCTCTTTTCCCAATATTTTTAACTTTTCCGGCTCCAAACTCTATAGAGGTAGGAATATTGAAATTAAAATCCCAGATCATCATTAATTTCCCCTTTCAATTTTTCAAATAGTGTAATAGTATAGTGACTCACTCTCTTTTACTCTTTTATATCTACTTTTCAATTTTTAATGGTCAAACCACTTAGTTGGCTCTACTTCTAAATTAATGTTAATTTGTTTTACCTCACTAAACTCATCTAACCCAAAAGTTCCTAACCCCCGGCCAATTCCGCTCTGCTTGTATCCTCCCCACGGTGCTTCATTGTAGGCTAGATTATAGGCATTAACCCATGTAATTCCGGCTCTTATTTTCTTAATTACTCGTAAAGCCTTCGCACCGTCTTGGGAAAATACACCTGCTGCGAGGCCATATGGGGTATCATTGGCAAGCTGGATGGCTTCCGCTTCATCTTTAAATTTTTGCACAGTCAGTACCGGACCGAATATTTCTTCCTGAACAATTTTCATGTCAGGTTTAGTGTCAACAAATATCGTCGGCTCAACAAAATAGCCATTTTCAAGCCCGTTGCTTGTGATCCGCTTGCCGCCGCAGACTAATTTCGCCCCTTCTTCTATGCCAAGTTGAATATATTTGAGCACCTTAATCATATGGTCTTCACTAACAAGAGCACCCATTTCTGTAGACGGTTGATCGCCAGGGCCGACTCGAATCTTTTTCGCTTTCTCTATCAATCTATCGATAAACTTGTCGTGAATGCTCTCTTCAAGCAGTAAACGAGATCCTGCATTACAAACTTGACCGGCGTTGACAAAAATCCCATATAAAGCATAATCCACGGCTGTCTCAAAGTCCGCATCGGCGAAAACGATGTTAGGTGACTTGCCGCCTAATTCGAGTGCAATGTTTTTAATATTTCCAGCTGATGCTTTCATGATGCTTCTGCCTGTCGCTGTACTGCCAGTGAACGAAACCATATCGACTTTATCGCTTTCCGCTAGTTCATTTCCTACTATTGCACCACCACCAATAACTAGATTTGCCACGCCATCTGGTATGCCAACTTCTTTGATGATTTCAAATAGTTTAACAGTCGTAATCGGAGTTACCTCGGATGTTTTAAACACAACCGTATTTCCTGCAGCAAGGGCAGGGGCTATTTTCCAGGCTCCTGTCAGTAAAGGGAAATTCCATGGAGCGATCAGTCCACATACCCCTACCGGCTCTCGAACAACCATAGCCTGTACAGGGCTGGAAACAGGATACGTTTGGCCGTCTGGTTTGGTGACTAAACCGGCATAATAACGAAAACAATCCGCTGCATCCGCAATGTCAAACTCTGCTTCTCTAAGAGGCTTTCCGGTATTGGCTGTTTCAAGCTGGCTAAGCTCAGATGCATGTTCTTCGAGCTTCTCCGCTATTTTAAATAAATAGGAAGCCCGTTCCGAAGCCGGTAAGTCTGACCAAATCCCGGAATCAAATGCGGTTCGTGCCGCATCAATGGCCATCCGGGCATCTTCTGTATTTCCAAGGGGAGCCTCTGCAATGATCTTGCCGTGTGACGGGTTTACAACACTGCTCTTTTGTCTACTCAAAGAATCCATCCACTCACCGTTTATAAACATTTTCAACTTCAACAATTTGAAATACCTCCAGTTCGTTATTCTTGCTTTAACGATCTTACACCCGAAATAGATAACGCTTTCATTTTTCTTTATTTTCTAAAAGTTAATATCCCAATCGGTTACATATTGCCTTTTACTAAAAAAACGGATTACAAGTCTTCTACCTTTTGAGAAATTATCTCTTCATCTTGAGACATTATCTCTTCATCAAAATGAAACTCCGGAAGGGGCTTGCGAAAAAATTTTGTCATATAAAGAAGATATGCCAAACCACATACCAGCCAGATTCCTCCAAAGATCAATGCCTCCATTTCTAAATGTGACCATAACCACAAAGTAAATGCTGCACCTATGAGCGGTAAAAATAGATACCGTATGTAGTCGTTAAAAGAACGTTGCTGATTTCTTATAAAATAATGGGCGATGACAGATAGATTAACGGATGTAAAAGCAATGAGCCCCCCAAAATTGATAAACTTGATGACTTGCTCCAGGGTTAACAAGATACCTAGTAAAGAAATTATACCTATCACGATAATGCCGTGTGACGGTGTTTTAAATTTGGGATGAATATAACCAAATAGATTTTTAGGCAATACAGAATCCCGTCCCATGACATATAACACACGTGATGCGCTTGTAATTGCAGCAACTCCCGAAGAGAAGTTCCCAACAATTACCGCAGTAATAAATAATGATTTGAATAAATTTCCTCCAACAAGGATCGTAATTTCTATAGCTGCAGAATCAGCGTGTTCGAACGAAAAACCCGGCTGCACCAATTGTGCTAAGTAAGAAGAGCCAATGTATAAGACCCCTATAAACAACAGCATTATGATAATTGCTTTTGGGATAGTTTTTTCGGGATTAATTGTTTCCTCTGACAAGGTAGTAAGTGAGTCAAAACCGAGGAAACTAAAACAAAGAATTGAAGCTCCTGCTAAGATGGAGGACAAAGGAACCTCTGAATTAAACAATGATTTACTTGAGAAAAAAGTGCCTGTCCCTACTCCTTCTAATAAACTTTTAACGGTTAATATCCAGAAAAAACAAACGAAAATGATTTGAGCAATAACGAAAATTTTACTTGCGGATGCTGATATCGTTACACCTAGAATGCTCGGTACCACTATGATGGCAGTCAAAAGAATAATCCACACATAATGCGGAATCCCTGGAAACACTGCATGTAAAAAGACAGCGGACATCAAGCACGTCACCATAGGTGTTAAGATATAATCAAGCATAATTGTCCAACCGACAAGAAACCCCATTTCAGAATTAATAGATTTTTGAGTAAATGTATAAGCTGAACCTGAGATAGGGTATGCTTTTGCCATCTTTCCATAACTGAGCGCTGTAAACAGTATTGCTAGAAATGCAATAATGTATGCACCCGTAATTACACCATGAGAGGTTACGGCAGCTATTCCGTAGGTATTAAAAAATACCATGGGGTTATTCCAAGCAATCCCTAAAAAAACAACCTGTGACAAAGTAAGCGTTCTAACAAGCTTCTTACTTTCCATAAATCAGCTCCCCCCTATTTACAAAGAATACTCAGATGATTTAGAATATTTTGTATCTTGATTATAAAGGTTTTTGTTACACAAAGGTCAATAGCTGTATTATATTATTTAAGGAGGTGTTTAAACTGAAAGAAAAGTTAACCATTGGTGAGATGGCAAAGTTACGAGGGATGACTTCGGAGACCTTGCGCCACTATGATCGGATTGACTTATTCAAGCCACAATATATCGATCCACACTCGGGGTATCGCTACTATTCTATTTTCCAGTACGAGGTTTTAGGGACTATTAAAGAGTTACGGCAACTTGGATTGGGTACGGACGAAATAAAGGATTATTTCAATGAACGCAATTTTAGTAAGTCTTTGGACTTTCTTAAAGCCAAACACGCAGATCTTGTTTCAAAGCTAAACGCATTAACTGACTTGGAGGAAAATATTCGGGAAAAAATTGTTTACTTAGATCAAGTAGCAAGAGAAAAGGAACTTCAAACGGTTATGTTCCGCGAAATAGGACGCAGGAAGTTAATTACATTGAATGAAAAAATCAATAATAATTTGGAACTCTGTTATGGTGTTCTAAGGCTGGAAAATATGCTTGCTGAGAAGACACCGATTCTGGCCAGCAACAGGCTAGGAATTCTTATTCAGGAGGCGGATCTTAGATCTAAACGTTTTGAAGAACCATCAGTCATTTTCATTGTGGCAAAAAGTAAAGAAAAAATACCAAAACAGTACCAAAGGATCGTTCCGGCTGGGTTATTTGCGTGTATCCGTTATAACGGAGAATTATTATGGAACCGACGCGAAAGCTTAAGTAAAATATTGGATTATCTTGATGAAGGTGGTTATCAAATTACCGGCGATGCGCTGCAAATTATGCATGTTGATATTACGATCACAGATAAGCCAAACGAGATTACCTTTGAAATTCAAGTTCCCGTTCAAAAGGTATGACCTATTTTCGCAGGACAAATGTTTATGTGTATGGTTTAGACGAAAGATATAGGAGAAGTTTTGATATGGAATTGAACTAGCTAATGGCTAGTTCTTTTTTTAGAAGGGATGCCAACAAAAAAACCACTAAATGTGAATCTTCATTCATAAACACCTGAACCCCCATATTAGCGTAAATAAAAAGAATCCATTTTGAAAAAAGATTGATCGAAATGGATTCTTTTCTTGTGATTCAGTATACAGTTATTTTAAGATAGTTGATTTTTTTAGTAAGTCTTATAGAACTAAACCAGCTAATAGGATGTCAATATCTTTCTCTAAAATTTTATTTCCCTTATGATATACTATTTTTGTCCATGGCAAATAACCCTCCAAAACCCTTTTGGAAGGATTTTTCTCTGTTTCACAAAACCGTTAATTAGGTTAAATCTAGGAACATTTCTTTTCTCGTTAATAGAGCGTGAATCCAATGAAGCAACTTATTCATACAGGCAACGATGGACACTTTGGCCGGTTTTCCTTCTGATTTTTTCTTATCATAGAATGCTTTAAGCATTTTGTTCCTTGAACTTCTTATGCCGCACAGTACGGTAAGATATAGAAAATGTCGTAGTCTGCTCGAACCCCTTTTAGTCATACGATTAATGGTTGCCGTTAACTTACCCGATGAGTCAACACTTGGATCTACTCCAGCGAAGGCAACCAGTTTTTTCGGATGATTAAATCGATCGATTTCACCCATTTCAGAGATAATCGTGGCTGTGATTTTTTCTCCTATACCGGGAATAGATTGGATGATCTTATATTCTTCCAGTTCATTTGCCAGGGTCATATGCATAAAAAAAGACCGTCAAATGACAGTCTTGAGCTTTCGAAATTGCTCCAGATAGTTTAAGAAAGTTTAAAGAATTACGCCTGATACATCTCCTTTCAATACTTCTTTTTCATTCTGATTTTTACATAAAAAGGATGCAACAAAAGCTGTCCTATTATTTTCTTGCCTTTCGTATTTCTCAATTCTAACTTTACAAACTATTGTATCTCCCGTAAAAACAGGTCTTAAAAACTCAAAACTCGTACTACGAGCCAGTACGTTATTATCTCCAGCTACTTTTGTTGGCAGAGTTGCCGTTAATAACCCTTGAATGACAAGTCTTCCTTGTTCATCTGGGGTTATATGATGAATCCCTTCATCACCTGAAATCTCAGTAAATAATTCAACATCTCTTACTGTAAAAGTTCGTTCAAACGTAATTATGTCTCCTACTTTTAATGACATTTTAATCTCCCCCCACTGTCTTGTTATTAACAATGTAAATATTACACAACACCAGATTTTTTAAGGTAATATATTCCACAAAAATTCAAGGAATCCTTCTTCCACTAACTGCCCCTTTAGCATTCCTGTAGAGCATTAAATATCGGCTATGAAAAAAACAGAGCCCCTCAGTATGATGAGAGAACACACAAACCAAAACTCATCTTAAGGAGGAAGCCCTACTATGAATTTTAAAATGCAAAACAAACAAAATCAACTAATTGAAAGAATCACGAATCGTCATCTTGTTGTAGGAATTGATATTGCACAACAATTTCATGTTTCTCGAGCAGTTAACTATCGAGAAATTGTGGTCGGTCATCCTTCTAACCTTTGAAAATAACGATGAGGGGTTTACTAAATTTCTAAGTTGGATCAAAGAACTTAAACGAATAAACCGTTTAGACACTGCCATCGTGGGCATGGAACCTACCGGTCATTACTGGTTGAATCTATCAAAATGGTTATTTGAACAAAACGTTGAAGTTGTTACCGTAAATCCGCACCTTGTTAAAAGGAATAAAGAGAACCGAGATAATACCCAATCTAAGAGCGATAAAAAGGACGCTCTCGTCATCGCTGATGTAGTGAAAAATGGCTATTATACATTGATTCATCATAGCCCAGAATCCATAGAAAAACTTCGAGTCCTTATGTCTAACAGGGACATGATCGTTAAACAGCTGGTCAGCTCAATCAACCAAATAAATCGCTGGATAGATATCGTCTTTCCTGAACTACGACAAGTCTTCAAAGATGTAACAGCTAAGGGAGCAATCGCAACCCTTCGCTTATTTCCCACTCCAGTCGAACTACGTTCGTTACAGCCTCAAGATATCATTATGGGCTGGAAATCAGTGATGAAAAGACATGCAGGTGTTCCAAAGGCTCATTCACTGATCGACTTAGCGAACAAATCGGTTGGTACAAAAAAAGCTCTTGATGCTTATAAACTTCATTTGAAGCAATTGCTTGAGGAATACGATCTTGCGAACGTCCAACTTGAAGCAGTTGAACAGGAAGTCGCAAACATACTCATGAAAATTCCTTATGCTGAAAAAATACTAGCGATTAAAGGACTTAGCACGAGTACTGGATGTAATGAACAAAAGAGCAATGACCAGTTCCGTTAGCAAAACTGGCCTCCCCCCCTTGGATAGGCATGACGAAGGAATGAAAGGGCATATGAATATGAGACATGGGAGGGAAAGCCTCCAAGGGCAGCGTGGAAAATGCGTGCAGCATATATAATAATATGGGATTTTCAATAGATCCCCTATTTCAATCTGCCCTTATCTTATCAAAACGGTCCTATCTCTTTCGTTCATCTAAAGCAACCTATACCATGTGGTTTGAAATCCTCCGAATAAGCGAGTATTCGTGAGCATTATCTATTAAACTGAGGGAGTTCATTAAGCAAAAAGGCCGCCAAATGGCAGCCCCGGATCTCAACTAACGCACCTAGTCAATTTAAGAATTTTCTATTTCGAATTTTAAATTTTATGATGAAGCAAAAGGAGACTCTAAACACTTAGAATTAGAAAATGAGCAAACTCTATATCCGGTCATGAATCCTAATTGTTATGTTGAGTTAAGAAAAGATCATTTTATTGACCTTTTAAAAGAATACTATAAAGAATATCTACAAGATAAAGAGGTTTTAACATTTGGCTCACTTTGTTATAGAGTTAAAGAAGCCAATGGACGTATTGATTTTAGAATAAAGTAAAAAAAGCCTGCGATCCTTGTTATTTAAGGAAGTAGGCTTTCTTTTTTTGCATATAACGTGGAACGCTTGTAGTTTTTACAATGTCATTCACACTCATTCCGTTTGTTTCACGTTCATTATATAGCTTAATAGCTCGTTTTAAAGTCTTTTCATCTTATCCTGGTTTTCCCATATGTTTCCCTTGACCTTTTGCTCCTACTAGATTTATATTAAATACTTTTTTCGTTCTTATTATTCGATTTCTCTTGATCTGCCTCATCATCTGAAACTAGATCTCGTGTTGAGTTTTTAAATTCCTTTAATGTTGAGCCAACTGCACGACCTAGTTCTGGCAATTTTGATGGACCGAAAACGATAAGTGCAATTACAAGAACTAGTATTAATCCGGGAATTCCTATATTTTGAAACATTAACGTTGACCTCCAATTGTTCATTTTAGACTTTTAATCTTTTAACCTAAATTGTTAGAAGATCCTTGTCATAAGATCTTTTTAAGAAATGGTGAAAGTTATTATTACTACTATTCTTTACTACCAACAGTGAATGTTTTTGAAGCAACAGCGTCATATCCGCTGCCATAGAAATAGATAAATTTATAAGTTGAACCTTCCTTGAATCTTGAAGAACCACTTCCTTTATGAGTAAATTTAACTGTTCCATTTGTCGGGTTAGTATACATCCACCAAATTGCAGCGATATCTCCTGGTTTTTCATTTACTTCATATAAACCTATCCAATCACTTTTCGGAGCTCTTGCATTTTCTACCGTAACTTCTACTGTATCTTCTACTCCTTTTAATACATCTTTAGATAACGTAATCGTTACATCTTTTACTACACCGTCCAGCGTTTTCCCTAATACTTTTAAAGAGTTATGGCTTACATTTTCGTATGCATCAAGAGCATGTACTTCAATCTCATAGGTTGTATTAGGCTTTAATTCTCCGACTGGCAATGTTAAAGGGTTAGGCACAGGATCTTTGTAGAATTCTGAGAATGCAAGAAACTCATTGGCTACTTCTTTTGTTTCTGCATTTCTTGCCACTACCTTATAGTCGTGTACAATAAGGTCATCTTTCGCTTGAGTCAACATAATTGCTAAGCTTGTAACGGTCGTCTTATCATGATCGATAGAGATCATGGCATTTTTTGTAAAGAAAGGAGCCTTATTGTCTCGATCCTCAGTATATTTAAATTTGTCTTTCTTAGCAGGAAGACTAATTTCGAATGGTTTCCCTGTCCAATCATTGTTATGTATATCACGGCGTTTAATGATTAATTTATTGTTGTAAACTTCTACAATCAAAGCTTGATTTAGGAAACCTGCCCCCTCAGGTACTTCTCCTTGAATTCTTCCACCATCTATCCACAAATAGGCACCTGTAGAAGTTCCGATAGTCGTAAAATCTTTTTGATGAATGATTCTAGGGTCATCTAGTGGATAGTGTGTGTGACCAGAAAACGTGACGACTTGCGGATATTCTTTCAACGTATCGTAAAAAAGGTCTCTATTCTGCGAGAAGCCCCATTCGCTTCCATAAATGGTTCCTTTGATAGGCTGGTGATGGAAGACAAAAATTGGTTTTTTCGGATCCTCAGCATTTGCTATCTTTAATTGTTCACCCATCCATTCAATTTGATTCACTGAAAAGGTCCCAGATGTGTTGCCATCTTCCGTAGCAAGAACAATGAAATGGTAACCTTTGATTACCTTATGATAGAAATGCGATTCCATCCCAGTTTTCTCACAGAACCGTTTTTGAGAATCAGCTGCTGATAAACCATTCCAGTAGTCATGGTTTCCAATCGCAAACATAGAAACTGCTTTTGATTGTTTTCGTGGATTATAAGCAGACATAAACTTATCATATTCTAATTCAGTTCCCAAATCCGTTAAGTCTCCAACAACGACAAAAGCATCTTGCTTAGGAGCAACCTTATTTAACTGTTCTAATGTAGTAACAAACTTATTTAAAAAATCATCGCTCTGACGTTGAATATGAATATCGCTTATAACAGGAAAAACGAGATCTGGTTTATTGCTAAGTGAATTAAAAACAGAAGAGCTAGATGCTGCACTCACAGGTAAACTAGTTAACGAGTTTACTAGAGTTAATCCTAAAGTCATTCCTGCAATTTTAGTTGTCCCCTCCAAAAAGGTCCGTCGATCCATCCCCTTTTTTAGAAGATCATCTTGTAACGATTTATCATTTTCATGGTTCAATTCATCGTTTTTCATTATTTTTCACTCCTCCAAATGATAGATAGGCAATTTCAAGGAAACTGTTAATATATAATTTTCCGAAAACTAAAGAAACGATGGTTACTGACAAAAATTATTGTTGGGGAAACCCTTAAAACAACCCATTCACTAATTGGTGCATTAGTTTTTCTTAATCATTACTTGGATTGGGTCTTTTCTTCTTTCTCGTCTAAAGAAATCAAATCTTTAATAGAGTTTGTAAACTCTCTTAATGTGCTGCCAAAAGCACGTCCATTTTCGGGCAACTTAGAAGGGACAATTACGATTAAAGCAATGATGACAATTAACATTAATCCTGGTACGCCGATATAAGGGACACCCCCCTAGAATAGGGAATACGTGACAATAGACACCACCTCAAAATAATAACTTAAAAGGTAACACACTCACACAAATTACCTCTTGCATAACAAATAATACACAATCTGTATTGGTTTTCTGTAAATATAGTGTAAGTTAATGTTGTTTTTATGCAAAATTACACTAAATCACACAATTACACATAAATAGCTGATAGTGGATTTTATTTCGTGGCTGAAAAAATAAAAGATTTATTTGCTACTTGAAATTTGAGGAGAGAAGATGAAATGAGATAAACTGAGTTTAAGCAATACATAAAAAAAGGAAAGTAGACGGCTACTTTTCCTCCAAATTAATCTTATTCACAATTTCAATACCTTCTTTTTTATATTTCCGCAGTACCTTTTCGGATAGATTTGAATCAGAAATAATACGGTCAACCCTTTCAAAATGGCAGACTCTCAATAATGAGACAACATCAAATTTACTACTATCCGCTAGCACAATGCAACTTTGAGAATTCTCAAGCATTTTCTTTTTCACTTGGTACTCACCTAAACCGTAATCCGTCAGCCCTTCCGTCAAGGAAATACCACTGATGCTCATAAAAAAAATATCAATGTGAAATCCTTTAAAAAATTCTTCGCCTAAGAACCTACCAGGCATAATTCTTCATTTCGGAGTACACCCCCGGGCATCAAAATCGTATAATGAGGCATTTCAGAAAGTTCATTGGCAATAATTAAGGAATTTGTTAAAATGGTAAGTCTTTGAAACCTGCTTTTTAATTCTTTCGCCAATTCGGTATTTGTTGTGCTGACATCTAATGCAATGGATTGTCCTTCTGTAACATAATGTGCAGCAATCTTCGCTATTTCCATCTTTTCCTCAATATTTTTGGTTTCCCGCAATGAGAAATTGATTTCTTGACTGTTCGCATTATCTAAAACCGCTCCACTGCGGACTGTTTCGGTAGACACACCAAACTTTTTTGTGATCGAAGACACCTTGCCAGACTTCTGCTGACCATTATGAAGAAAAAATAGCTCAGGATTCTCGAATTGACTTCCTTCGTAGCAAAATGAACACTGTAGAGAATAAACAATACTCTAAAGATTATCTTGATCCTGAAAAAAGATCTATCGCCAACGCAATACAGGTATTTTTTAAAGATGGCAGTTGTACGGAGAAAATTGAAGTAGAATACCCGATTGGACATAAAAGGAGACGTAAAGAAGGGATTCCATTGCTAGAACAAAAATTCAAAAACAATGTTTCTAGTCGTTTTCCATCTAAACAAACTGAAGCTATTACTAATATTTTCCGAAACCAAAGTATGCTTGAACAAATGCCGGTACACGAATTTGTGTTAAATGTTTGTTATTTAACAAGATGAAATAGGCTCTATTGTGTTTCAATGCCTTCTGTTCCTTTCATTAGTTGATTACAAAAATAGTTTGTTTAATTACAAATAATGACAATAAAGTTGTTTAATTTTACATGTGCAAGCGAGAAGACTAAATAAAAATAAGCCCCCATCGTTCTGCCAACCTAAGAAAGGCTTTTATTAACAGGCAGTTAAAGATAATGAGTGATTAGAGGAATTTGTATAATATTTATAGAGATAGATGAATTAGAATACAGGATCAATCAATTGAAAAAAGAATTGATTCAGATTGCTGAAGCAACTGCTTTAAATAGCCATGAGACTATTTAAAGCAGTCAGAAATTAGACCAACACATCAAGACTTATCAAAAACTTTCTTATAAAAACTTGAGTACACAATAAAACACGAAGGTATAGAAAGTCAACACAAATTTGTTGTTGTATGATACGGTTTCCTTGGATTTACAGTATATTGGGCAATATGAGAACCCCGGGCCCTTAGCGTACAGGGTGCCGGGTTTTTTGTGGCCTTGATGATTATCAAAACTATGCTCCATACGCAACTTACAATGTGACAATACGACTTCTTGTCACACATAAAACAGATGGACTCTATATGTTATAAAAGTGTACCTTTACGAACGAATTTTAATTGTACTTTTTCTAAGTTCTCTTATGTAAACTACTTGATTAGGTTCTTCAACGAAAACTGACCAGTTCGTTGAAAAAGGGATTCTAAAAAATATGTAACAGACACAGAGGTGCCTGCTAAGTGAATTAAAATATAGATGACGTGGAACGTCATTTACAAGAGGTATTAGATAACTATCCAAGAACAGGATTAAACTGTGAAATAGGTGTTCACCCAGAGCTACCGAGATAATTATATCAGGTAGTTTTTTTGAAAGATTTTAGATCAGTCATTAGCTCAACCAGAGCTTGTAATTTGAGTTAGATGGTTAAATCACCAAAAACATCTTCTTCTACGATCGAATCTGTCACAAC
>NZ_JBHVQU010000049.1:16151-25899 GCF_042886655.1 Peribacillus sp. NPDC058002
CGATCAAATCGATCGAATCTGTCACAACGATCAAATCGATCGAATCTGTCACAACGATCAAATCGATCGAATCTGTCACAACGCCGTCTTCTATCACAAAAAAACATTCAAATCCCCTCCTTTTAACACTCTTACTATAAAATATGTTGGTATGAAAACAATGAATAGACAAGAGGCCATAAATCAAGAATAAATAATCAAAGAAAATAAATTCTGGTGCCAATCGATTTTATTTCTCTATGCAACATTGAGTGTTTATCTTCTTCAACTAACGAGGCAATTAGTTATGCAAATACCCTCTGGCTCATCCAACATTGTATAAAAGCATATTATTCCCCTAGGTGAATATCTTATCGCAAAGGCAATTTTTATTATATGGAGGAGTCTGCGTGGGATACTTTATTAATGTAGAACCAGGTGTAAGAATAAATGTAGAGGATGTAAATCCTGAGGGGAATAAAACAATCCTATTTATACATGGGTGGCCTTTAAACCATAAGCAGTTTGAATATCAGTTCAATATCCTTCCAGCAATGGGATATCGATGTATAGGCATTGACTGGAGGGGCTACGGCGATTCTGATAAACCATTCAGTGGTTACAATTTTGACAGATTGGCAGATGATATAAGTGTAGTAATTGAGGCGTTACAGTTAAAAGATTTCACACTAGCAGGACACTCCACAGGTGGAGCGATTTCGATTCGATATATGGCTCGATATCAAGGTTTTGGAGTATCCAAACTAGTCCTTATAGACGCTGCATCTCCGACTAGTGTTGAAAAAGAAGTTGCAAATAAGTTCATTACAGAAACACTTAATGATCGCCCTAAAATGCTGCAAGGTGTAACGGATCTCTTTTTCTTCCAGAAAATTTCCGGACCATTCTCGGACTGGTTTTTTCAGCTAGGATTACAAGCAGCTAGTTGGTCGACAGCTGCAATCATGACATCATTAAGGGATGAAGATGTGTACAATGATCTTGGCAAAATATTTGTACCTACGTTAATTATTCACGGCATCCATGATAAAATCGTTCCGTTTACTAAAGGTCAGGAAACAAAAAATCTAATAACAAACTCACAGCTTGTACCATTTCAATACAGTGGTCATGGACCATTCTGGGAAGAGCGTGATAAGTTTAACCAGCTACTGATACAATTTATTGGATGATAGAACACTCCTGGTAACGGGTGCTTTAGTCGAACTGAAAAGTCGATCTCCTCAACGTTAAGAATCGACTTTTTTTACTTCTTCTTATAGAACTAAAGCACTCGTTATCTCAATAAGAGGTACCTCCAACATTCTTAATTTTATCCTATGAACAGTGATGGAGGAGACTATTGTGTCATTTTCCTAATTAGAGCATAAGATGATATAACCCACAATAATTTCCTCCTTAATACAAAAAGGAGATGTTTCTGTATGTCAGATGGCGGTTTTGGATTTGGTGGAGGTGGAGGTTTCGCCTTTATAGTCGTTTTGTTTATACTCTTAATCATTGTTGGAGCCAGCTTTGTTGGTGGAGGCTGCTGCTAAAAATAGTATGAAAAATAGCCGACCTTTATTGGTCGGTTTCTTCAACTAATCTCCCTCAATAAACTAAACACAATCTCACGATTGCTCTAGAATTCTTAGGTTTTCATAGTCATATCATTAACGGTTATCTATGTAAGCTCGGCATTACTCCTCAAGGATAGGGATTTACCGAAAAAAGTGTATGCTAAACTAGCCAATTATAGGAAAAAATCGGTTTAAGCATGGTTATGATTGCACTTTTGGATATCCACATGTCTCATGGAGGTCAACCCTCCCATTCACAGAGTCGATGCTCCTACATTCCTTCGTTCAACCTTTCCATGAGGTGGATGTCGGTCATGCTGCCCCACAGGATCGAGGTCCTCACGTTAGTTGCTTTGCCGACTAATCCGTGCCTTTTAAATGAGTCTTAATTAAATGACCGTGTAACCTTAAAATTCAATGAACTATGCACTGTTTGATGTACTACAAATGTTACCATATGAGGGATATCCTTTAACATCTTGTCTTCTTGAAAACGTAAATTGTTTTTTACCGATTGAAAACAGAATTCGAATAAGCTTGTTACACAAAGGCTATCAGAGATTGCATTTTCTTTAAGGGATTGTGAGAACGTGTTGTGTAATAGAGCTTTAAAAGCCTTGTTCTTTGCCACCAGTATCATGGCTGCCCGGAATAAGAGAGCCCTCAATTTCTTTCGTCCCCGTTTGGTAATCTTGGTCTGACCTTTGTGCTTTCCAGATGTGTTTTCTTTTAAACTTAAACCTGCTAATTTTACGATTTGGCGAGGATGTTGATAGTCTCTGAGGTCGCCGACCTCTGCGAAAAAACCTGATACTGTATCTCGACCGATTCCTGACACCTCTAACCTCTGTGTGACACCTGGGATATGGTCTAATAACTGATCTAATTGATGATCTAATTCTTCGAATTTCACTTGAATAAAATCATACTTCTCTAGTAAAGCTCTCAACTCTAATTTCGCCATAGCTGCTCCTTGACGAATACCAATCGAACGATTGGCTGCTTCTTTAAGTGCTCGTATCTTCTTTAAACCTATACTGCGTTTTACAACTTGTCTTAAGGAAAGTAAGAGATCTTCATCGTTTTTGTCCTGTTTTAGCTGGCCAGCTTAGGACACATTCATCCTATCAAGAGGTCTTTTTTCGTTCAAACCTCATTTTCAGTTATTACAGGAATGCTGCCCCGATAGTTCAATATGGGGTCCCACCAACATTTCGCGGAAAACATACGGTAAGACATTTTTGGAATAAAAAAGCAGGCTTTTTATACGCTAAGGATATTTTTCATCATAAACCCTCGTTGGGGTGAGTTTTAAGATGCAGTTTGTAGTATAGCTTTCTTGAAGATTTTCTATGACCAAAAGAAAAACCAAAAACAAATCACCGAAATAGTTGTTTAAGAACCGTTTTTGGTATGGCTTTATAGACAAATTTTTCTTATCGTATGTTTTCCGCGTTTTACTGGTAGGCCCCCCTTAAGAATCTTAGAAGATTATCATAGACACGCACCATTTTTTCAATATCCATCCAATAAAAAAAGCCAATCCCTTATCTATTAGGGAATTGGCTCTTTCAAATGCCTTTGATAGACTAGTTCAATTCTTTAGTTTTATAGCTGAGCTGAAAGAGTTTTTTCATTTTCTCTCTTTTTCTCTTTTTCTTTTAAAACATAGCTCAGTAAATCCAATGAAATACGGGCAGCTACTTGTCCAGTCATCCCAGTAGGATCATAAGGAGGAGCAACTTCAACTAAATCAAAACCAATTACTTCCCCCCTTTTTGCAATTCCCTCCAGCAACTCATTCACTTCATCATAAAGCAGACCACCAGGAGATGGGGTTCCCGTTCCAGGCGCTATGGAGGGATCTATACCATCAATATCAATAGTTACATAATATTTTTCACCTGCCGGAATATGTTCTAACACTTGCTCTAGACCCATTTTTCTCATTTGGCGTGGTGATAAAATGACACTTCCATATTCTCTTGCAGCATCCACATCCTCTTTTTTGCTACTGCTAATACCGCGGATCCCAAACTGGAATATTTTCTGTACATGATCCATCTCGGACAAACGGCGAATACAACTTCCGTGGCCATAACGTTGTCCTGATCGATGATCTGCCCAGTCTAAATGGGCATCTATTTGAATCACATGAAATGGGCCCAAATCTTCCAATCCCTTACCAATTGCTGCTGTGATGGAATGATCACCTCCTAATATGACTGGCATCGCACCTTTAGAAACAATTTTTCGAATCGCCTCTTCAGTATTTTCATGGCTTTGCATAAAATCCCCATGAACCATGTCAACATCGCCACAATCCACAACTTTCCAATCCGGGCCAAGATACATGATATCGTTTTCAATATCATAGGCACCATCGAGTCCGAAGCTGTACAATGTAGAACCTTCACGAATTCCTCTTGGACCCATTCTTGCTCCAGATTTCCATTGTGTACCCATATCATTAGGTACTCCAATTACCGCTACATCAGCATCCAATTGATCAAGATCCGGGCATACTGGATATTTTCCAAAAGTGCAGATTCCAGTAAATGGAAGGTTTAAAATTTGTTTTTCATCACGCTTTACCATCATTTTTTCCTCCTTTTAATCTCCAATTTTATCGAATTATTAATGCAAGTTTTGTACCAATTAATTTATGATTGAAATAGTAACGGAAAAGATTAAGTATTTGCTTCTATATGGCACCACCCGGTAGACTTTTAATATCAATCCATCAAATAGTTAATCTTGTTGAATAACGAGGTTTTTATCTACTTGGATGGCTTGTAAGGGCTTCTCTTTACCTTCATCCGGTTGAATGGTTTTGGATACGACAATCAATGCTAGAATTGCAAAAACTAAATTGACTAAAATCCCTATTGTAGCAGCAACGTGAATACTGCCTATAGCCACTAATACACCATACACTGCTGTTGAAATGGCAATTCCAAAAGAGTATCCCAATGAGCTTGCCATCTTATAAATTCCGGAAGCTACGCCCACTTTGTCATCAGCAATATTCACGACAGCTACATCTATCGAAGGCGTTGCATACATTCCAAGGCCAATCCCGGAAATTAAAAAGCCTGCAAATACGACAATGATATAAATTAAATCCGGTAAAAACGTCATAGCTGTCATACTCATACCTAACGTGGCTATGAAAGTTGCTAAAAGCATTGGCTTTCTTGCACCCATTTTTTGAAGCATTTTCTCCCCAACCCGAATCATCACAAGTACTGCAATTACGTTTCCTATGGTGAGTAACCCAGTTTGAAAAGGGGTAAACCCCCTTGCCAATTGAATATACGTATTTGCGACAACGACAGTGGCTGCAATTCCATTTTGCAAGAAGTTTGATACAACAGCTCCCGTATACGCTTTTGTTTTGAAGAGGGAAAATTCAATAAATTGATTTTTCTTTTTTCGTTCAACAGCAAAGAAAATTACTATTGTTGCCAATGCACCACCAATAAGACTGAGTGTTAACGGACTTGTCCATCCAAAATCTTGACCGCGTGTCACAATCACATTTATCATCAACATCATGATGATAAAAAGAAAAAAACCGGTAAAATCAAATTTCACTTTACTCTGCTCATCTGCTTTGCTCTCTTGAATGTTCTTTAGTAATAACATCGATAATAGAGCAATGCCGATGGAAACTACAAAAATCCATCTCCATCCCATATACGTGGCAATGGCACCGCCAACTAATGTGGTTAAACCACCACCACCCCATGATCCGAAGGACCAATAACTAAGAGCACGCTGTCTGTCTTTACCGTCAAAGGCTCCCTTAACAAGTGCAATAGTTGCTGGCATAATACAAGCAGCTGAAATCCCTTGAACCATACGGCCAATAATTAATAATGTTGCGCTTTGTGAAAAAATAATCAACAAACAGCCGATAATACTCAAAATCAACCCAATAAAGGTTAACTTCTTACGCCCTGCACGATCAGAAATACCACCAGCTGCAACAATAAAAAGACCAGAAAATAGTGAAGTTAAACTCGTAGCAATATTTAACGTTCCCAATGAAACCCCTAAATCTTTTTGGATTGCCGGGATAATATTAATCATGGATTGTGCAAACAGCCAAAATGTAAGGACAGCAAGAACTATACCGACAATAAATTTATTCGTGCCTTGATTTTTTCCCCCCATCATATTCCTCCTTTATAGAAATCCATTTCGTTGGAGAATCCATAAGATACCAAAACATAGTACACAAAAACTCATTAATAAAAACGCCTTCATTTCCTTTTAAAAGATTCCATTTTACTTACATTAAGCAAGGAACTTACTTATTAAAAATTCTTCTACTTTGTTTGATTATTTTTACCGTCCAACATTATGTCCATTTCCTTCATCATGACAGCCATAATTTGCCGTTGCCTTTGATTTATTTCAATTTCATCTACATTGGAACCATCCCACCTTTTTGTTTTTTTAACTTCGCTTTAATTATTTGCAATTTTCATGCCAATCTAAAAATTTAAACAAAACAAACAGTGTTAGTCATAATTAACTATTGTCATGTCTTTAATTTATTTCAATTTCATTGGACCCATTCTACCTCTTTATTTTTTAACTTCGCTTTAATTATCCTCAAGGGTTACTACCAATATAAAACTCAAAAAAATGGACTATAGTCAAAATTGACTATAGTCCATTAATATATTTTTGTATTTTTCGGTTTGCGGTTGATTGACTAATCCCCAATTTTTTACTCAATTTAATGCTACTGGGGTATTTCTCGAACAATTGTACAATAAACTCTTTTTCTACACTTTCTAAGTATTCATTCAAAGTCATATCTTGCTTATCCTTTTTGGATGACTCTCCGTTTATTATATCCTCAACGATCTCAAGGTCGATTTCTTTGGACTCGGTCGTTACAATTACCTTCTCAATAAAGTTACGCAATTCCCTAACGTTTCCCGGCCATTCCTGCTGGCTGAGCCAGGCAACCATTCTCGGCGTAAAATGCTTATCCATTCCGTACTTTGTATTGAATTCTTCTGTTATTTCATAAATTAAGGGAATCATTTCCTCCCTACGCTCTCTTAGGGGCGGAATCGTCAATTTAACTACGTTAATGCGATAATATAGATCTTCTCTAAATTGTTTTTTATGAATCATTTCTTCCAAGTTTTGATTGGTTGCACAAATAATTCTGCATTTCATCTCAATTTTTTTGCTTCCGCCGACTCTCATAAATGATTGGCTTTGTAAAACGGATAATAATTTTACTTGAAGATTCATTGGAAGTTCACCAATTTCATCTAGAAAAAGGGTTCCTCCGCCGGCACTTTCAAAATATCCTTTCTTTCCTCCCTTTTTTGCACCTGTAAAAGCCCCTTCTTCATAACCAAATAATTCAGATTCAATTAGGGATTCAGGTATAGCACCACAGTTTATTTCAATGATCGGTTCCTTTCTTCTTGGTGAAACTTGGTGAATCATATGTGCCAGGTGATTTTTTCCGATCCCTGACTCCCCTTCCAACAATATTGTAATGCCTAAGCTTGCCACTTTTGATACTACGCCAAGCACCTTTTCCATTTTGCTATTTTTTAAGAAAAAAGGCCTGGTTGTTTGTTTTTTCAGCTCTGCTATTTCTTCCCTGTAATGTTGTATGGCTTTTGCCACCTGTTCATTTTCTTTTTTGAGATATTCAAATTCCGTAATATCTCTGGAAAAACTTACTGCTCCGATCATTTTATTTGTCTCATCAAAAATTGGATATCCCGAGATAATCAGTTTTCTTTTGTTCTTTGTTTCTTGAATAAGAGTTTCTTCTTTTTTACTTTTTAACACATTTACAATAGCGGATGGGGAAAAAACACCTTCTTTTTCTAAATGAAAAACATTCTGACCTAACATTTTCTCATGTGGAATTCCAAATAATTTCCCTGTAGTTTTTCCAGTATAGATAATATTTCCATTGGTATCGGTAATAAAAATTTCATCAAAAGAATCCTCTAATATTCGTTTTAAAAGAATGTAAGCATGTTCCTTCAGATCCATACCGAACCCTCCTAGTCATTAATGATTATATAGTATTCAAAAATGACTAATATTTCAAACTATTCTTGATTTATTTCTTGCCGATAAGGATGATTATGTGAACTAGCGTTTTTTCGTTAGTTGAAAAAAGCATTGTTTAACAGAGTCTATTTTAAAGAAGTAACACTCAAAAAAGTTCGTAAAAGACGTTAAGGAATCGACTTTTTTTTCTTCTTCTTAATGAACTAGTCGAGTAGAAGGGAGCCTTTCTACCTTGCGGTAGATTATGTTCCTCCCCCTCACAGAACCGTACTTGCGCTTTCACGCACACGGCTCCTCCTAGTTACCATTCACAAAATGTAGCTAATCTCTTAGATTCAGATTTTGCAATTCTGCTATCCGACTCCCTACACAGCATTTGGTTTCCTAGCTTTTATCGCTTCTACACCATGCTCTTCTAACAAGAAAAGACCGGTAGGGTCTCCCGAGTTGCCGTATCATATCAATGTATAACGTGCCAGGGCCTCTGACTCCAGAGAGGTTTTACCCTTCTTGCCTTTAACGAAAGGTAAAATGTAGCTTTCTGCTGTGCGTAAGGCATCAGCCCTCTCGATTCACTAACATCATGGAGCTCAATCCCTTCAACCATTTGGCTTTCTGCGTTTTCCTTCGATTATCTAACCGAATTAACTGATTTTTAGTTTGAGAAATTTAAACATCCGTCAATAATGAGCGATGAGAGCCAAACTAAATAAGAATTCTTATAAACCTTGAGGACTAAACTATTAAGCTAATTATTTATTTCGAACCCCTTCACAAATTTTCCAATCGTTTCAAGCTCTTTTTACAAAAACTACATTTTGATTAAAGATTGATCAAAATGTAGTTTTTGCTTTAAATTAGGTATGTGATTTTTATAATAAAGTCTAACCATTTTGCTGAAACTTATTTACTAAAGCTCCCGTTGTATAATAAGAATGGCATCGTCTCCAATTTTATAAAATGCCCACAGTTATCATTTATCTCCCTGTTTAGCTTTAGTTGATAAGATTTCTTTATATCTTTAAAGCGGCCCTTATATTGATCTGTCAAGGTGGCTACAGTCCTTAATAGTATTGCTTCATTCTGATATTCATCCTTCGATGTTGGCTTCCAATGGGAGAAGACATAGATTTCAGCATCAAATTGATCGATTGTGTCTAAAAATTGAATCGTACTTTGAGTCGTATAATTCCTTTTGTTTGAATAGATATTTGCATAAATAGAGTCGCCAAGAAATAGAATTTTTCTTCTTTGATATAGATAATGATAGAATCTGGGGAATGATCGCCGCCTACATACTGCAAAAGACAAGATACTCCTCCTAGATCAGGCTCCATTCTCTGTTCAAAGGCTAAATGTGGTAATGAAATGATAATATTTCTTTCGGGCTTCCAAATTCTTTTTTGATTGCATTGGACATAATAAAAAAAGAGCAAACTTATTGAAGAGTTTACCCTTTTAGCGATACATTCTTCCATAATACTTAGAATCTCTTTATTAAGTCCTTTTTGTCTGTAATTTTTAATATAAGCCTGTTCTAGCTTATTGTATGGATCAACAATCGTTTGGAACCATGAATTTATATAATCCTTTAGTTTATTTAAATGAACCGAATATTTCTGCTGCCAATTTACGTCCTGTCGGAGTGGCAGCCAGGCCACCCTCTGCCGTTTCGCGAAGTGCAACCGGCATGGTCAATCCGATTTTATACATGGCATCGATCACTTCGTCACATGGAATGCGGCTCGTAATGCCTGCAAGTGCCATATCAGCTGCCGTTATTGCGTTGGATGCCCCCATTGCGTTACGTTTCACGCAAGGAACTTCAACCAATCCAGCCACTGGATCACAAACCAGTCCAAGCATATTTTTCAATGTGATCGCCATCGCTTCTGCGGCTTGGCTTGGCGTACCGCCGGCCATTTCTACTATCGCAGCTGCGGCCATACCACTTGCCGAGCCCACTTCTGCTTGGCAGCCACCTGCCGCTCCAGAAATGGAAGCATTGTTTGCCACCACGAAACCGAAGGCAGCGGAAGTGAAAAGAAATTCAATCATCTCTGCCCGGGTCGGGTTTAATTTTTCTTTCACGGCAAATAATGTACCGGGAACAACGCCTG
>NZ_JBHVQU010000049.1:25999-27442 GCF_042886655.1 Peribacillus sp. NPDC058002
GCTACATTTCGGAACATGTTTTTACCTCCATATCTATGCCAACACTTTTAATGATGATCATTCAACCATTCTTATGACTTGCGACACGTTTTCCAATCCTTCAATTTCCTTCATGACATCGCCCTTGATTTTCTGATCGACTTCAATCACCATGAGGGCCATTTGACCTTTTTCTTTTCGTGAAACTTCCATATGTCCAATGTTAATTTCATGGTTTGCCAATACGGTCGAAACGGAAGATATGATTCCAAATACATCGTTATGCACGACTAAAATGGCTGGGTTTTCACCTGACAATTTAAGCTTGAACGTATTCAATTCCGTTATTTCTATCATTCCGCCGCCAATCGAGATCCCAACTAGTTCCAATTCTTTATCTTCGTCGAACAGTCTGATCTTGACTGTATTAGGATGATCCATCACAGTATCCTCGATTGTAAAGGTAACTTCCATGCCAGCTTCTTCCGCTATCGTTAAAGAGGCAGGGATTCGTTCATCATCCGTATCGAAATCCAATATCCCGCCTACGACAGCGACATCCGTACCGTGTCCCCTGTATGTTTTTGCAAAAGAACCATATAAAGAAATAATGGCTTTCTTCGGTTGCTTTCCGAATAATGTCCTTGCTACTCTGCCAATTCTGGCAGCTCCTGCTGTATGTGAGCTTGAAGGTCCAATCATGACGGGACCGATTATATCGAATGCAGATCTGTACTTCATTGTGTAATGCCCCTTTTCCCGGCAAAAGATTCGATTAACCTTCTTTCATTATGCCGCTTTTTGTTCTTCATTCACCCTTATATCTGAAACAGTCGTAATCTTATAATTCTTGAACACGATCGACCCAAGGAAACCTGCCGTTGCTCCTACACCTGAAAATATCCCAGCCGTGATTGTCACTCTTTTACAAGATCATTGAAACCGTACATAACTGCCAACCCTGAGATTGGTGTCGCGGTCCCGGTTGCATTATGGGTCAGAAACATGGAAAAACTTTTCAAGCAGAGAACACCGTTGAACGCGTCATTGCCTATTTAAAAGAATTCTTTCCACTAATAATGTCCGTTATCGAATAGGCGAAAAAGTCAGCGTTCATCTCAATCATACGACGGTTGTTTATATTTATAATGCTCCGGGATTAGCAGTATATCTCCACAATCAACAAATGCTTATGAAAGAAAAATTTTATGAAATTGATTCAATTATTATAGAGATGGACATTGGGGTTTAATATAGGAACAGGAATAGGTATAACTAGTTCTGGTGCCCCATTTGAGATTGGACAAAATACTCCCAAGGTTGTATATTTTTGTCCGTTCTAATAGAATCAGTAGAAAAAATCTTTGAACATATTAAATAAAATAAGCTACTCAATTATCCTTAAAATTTTTGTTTATCCCTATCTTGAAAAGGATTAATATTGTACTGAATCAAACACGATTG
>NZ_JBHVQU010000050.1:0-27341 GCF_042886655.1 Peribacillus sp. NPDC058002
ACAAAAAAAATCTACACATAAAAATACTTGCTAGTAATATATTATACTACTTTTATTATGATAATCAATACTAAATTAAAATAATTATAAACAAGGGTAATTTTTGAATTTATTTTATTAGCTATTCACTTCACAAGGGATTATAATAAAGATAAAATATCACAAAACAGATAAGGAAAGTTCTTATTAGTATGACGAATGAAATCCGTTCCATTCCCCGTCCCTTAGTACGAACGAATCAATGGGTCATTTTGTTAAGCGTAGCCACCGCCTTATTAACGGGACAAATGTGGATATTAGTGATTCCTTTAACAGCAGGACTTTTGGGTATGCTCTTTAATTTCAATCCAGTGATGCGTCTGGCCAAGCTCTTTCTGAAAAAGAAACCCTCCGATTATATTCCTGAAGATCATTCACAGCAACGATTCAACCAGGCCATAGCAGTCGTTTGCTTAGGACTTGGATTCACTTCTTTCTTGCTGGGGTGGAATGCTACCGGTTATATATTCACCTTGATGGTCGGAATGGCTTCTCTCATGGCCATTCTTGGATTCTGCATCGGCTGCTTTATCCTTTATCAATGGAAGCATTATTCCTATCGCCGATCTATTCGTTAATACCCCAAATAAAATGGGACTGACATTCGTCAGTCCCATTTTATTATTCGGTTGCACGTGTGGAATTACTCTTTTTGACCCAAATGGTGGCCAATGCAATCAGCAATAATAACACACCTTGCGGTACCAGCGTTTCCATTGTTGGATAAAGACCTATCGTTTCTACAAATGGGAAAGAGCTGATCGTATTTGTCTGTATCACTTGAGAAACCTGAAGTGAGTGGATGGAGACTCCAAGAATCTTGAAAGCCAAGGCATATATGAGTATCGTTGCCACTTTAAAGAATAGGGTCATCGGTAATTTCACACTGTATCGCAGCATGATGAAACCGATCAACACTAAAATGAGGAAGGCAAGGAAAATGCCGCTCAGCAGCTGCTTTAATTCCATATAAGGAGCCATTCCAGCATAAAAGATAATCGTCTCGGCACCTTCACGGAATATGGATAGAAAACTGATTAAAGCGAATGAGATGATGCTCCCCGTCGCAATGGCCTGGTTCATTTGCTTGCCGATATACTGGTTCCATGCATGGACATTCGATTTACTATGAAGCCAAAGACCAATTGTCAACATCATCAATACTGCCATAATACCAGTGATTCCCTCAATATATTCCCGGCTTGAAGCAGCCGTGATCTGAGAGAAAACGATATTGATTATGACCGCCAAAATGGAACTGGCAACTAAACCCGCACCAACCCCTGTCCAAATCCATTTTTGTTTGTCCGCTTGCCCGATTTTCTTTAGGAAAGACAGTAATGTAGCTACAATCAAGAGTGCTTCCAACCCTTCCCGTAAAAGGATCAGAGCTGCATCCCAGGTTGTATAACCCGTATCCTCAATTAAAGGGAGTAACCTTGTGTTTAAATCAGATACGATTCCCTTTGCTTCATCCGCCTTTACCTTTTTCGATTGCAATAGGCTGATTGCGGTCGGGACTTTCGTTTCCATATCGCTGTAAAGCTTGCTGTCCCTTGTGGAAACCTCCCCTTCTACATTGGGCCAAATTGTTAAGATTTCATTTAGCTTATCAACGGCAGAATCGATGTCATCCTTTTCGATATCCGTTGCACTTCCTTGTAAAAGTTCTGTTACATCCCCAAGTGAATAGGTGTTTTTCTGGCTTCCCAATTCAACTTTACCAGCAAGGAAATCCTCGATTAGACCCTTCAATTCAGTTAAATTTTTTTGGGCTTTTTCCGAATCAGGCGGGTCTTGGGTAATCGCTATCCGCACAAAGGCCATTTTCGTTTCAAGCTCACCATATGTAGCAACACTTTTCTCCCTGACAATGACCTCTGCATCGGTCCATTGATTCAGGAGATTGTTATATTGAACTTTGGCTTGATCAAAGTCACCTTCAGTTATCAAAGCCTCCAACTTATCTATTAATGGAAGTATCGCTTTTAACCGTTCTTTATAGTCCGTGTTGTCAACAGGGTTTTCGTTTGTATCATAAATAACAAGAGTACTTGATAATGCCGATAATCGCTTTTTGATTTCATCTGTGGAGGCTTGGTCGCTCACAGCACTTTTTACAGCGGATAGCTTCTCGTCGACTTTCCTCGCACTCTCGCTGTCCGTTTTTATCGTTTTCCAATCTTGCTCGAATAGATCGATATTCTTCGATACTCCCTCAAGGTCGCCGGATTTTACCTTCATTAAACTATCGCCAATATAAACAAAAAGCTGATCATGGTTTTCACCCGCCGAAACCATCTTTATATCAGTCGAAAGAAATAAAAGGCTGACGACTAAAACCAATATCCCACTCTTCCATCTAGAAACCTTCATAGTGGTCACTCCTTATTCATGAACTAAAATCGCCAACTGGATAATATCCATGCTGGCGATTTTCACGTCCTCATTTTTTGAAATTATATTTACCCAAAAAGGGAATCCCCGATATAGCCACCCTTTTTCACACCTGGTAAACAAGCGAACATGGCACTGCCCCTGTGAACGATATATTCGTTGAGCTTATCACTTTTGGCCAGTCGTTCTTGTATGGGTATGAATTGTTTACTTGGGTTTCGCTGAAAACAAATGAATAACAAGCCGGCATTGAAGCTCCCCGTTTTAGGATCCATTCCATCTGCATATGAATAGGGACGCCGCAATATCTTTGCTTTTCCGTCCCCCCTGGAAAGACTCATATGCGAATTTTCTGGAATGACCCGATTTCCATTTGGGTCTTTAGCTTCGAGATCCACGGTATCGAACTCGTTCTTCATTCCTAGTGGGGCTCCGCTGTCGCGATGACGGCCAAACGTATTTTCTTGTTCTTTCAATATAGTCCGGTCCCAAACTTCAATGTACATCTGGATTCGGCGCACCACCATATAACTGCCTCCAACAAGCCAGTCAGGACCGTCCTCACCCTTCACCCAAACATGCTCATTCATTTCATTATTATCATTTGTATCCGGATTGACAGTCCCATCCTTAAATCCGAATAAGTTCCGCGGTGTCGTTTTTTGTGAATCGGCTTGCTTTGTCCGTTGAAATCCTGTTTGTGCCCAATGAATGATCGCTTTCCCTCTGCCGATCCTCACTAAGTTCCGGACGGCATGGAAAGCCACTTGAAGATCATCTGCACATGCTTGAATACAAATATCCCCACCGCTCCATTCTTCTTCTAAAGCATCTAAAGGGAATTGGGGCAGGTCCTTTAATTCAGCAGGTCTTTTTGATTTCAAACCAAATCGATCTTTGCCATCCTTCGAAAACAGGGTCGGACCCACGCCAAAAGTGATCGTTAAATTGGAAGGTGATAATTCTTTCGCTTCCCCCGTATCCTTTGGGGGCATATTCGTATTAAGTGATGTATCACCAATCAAATTCCCCGCTGTCATCTGAGCCGCAGCCTCTGTCCAATCCTTAAATAACTGAATTAAGTCTGACCTTTTATCCGTGGTTACTTCCAATGATGCGAAGTAAAGGTTATCTTGCGCTTCAGTGGTGATACCAGCTTGGTGCGCTCCATAAAAAGGAACAATATCCTTAGTTTGTCCCTTCGCCTTTTGTTCAGAAAGTGTCAGCAGCCCGCCAAACCCGGATGCCCCTATCACGACTCCGATTCCACCGACTCCTGCCGTTTTCAACATATTTCGACGACTCACCTTTTTTGTAAAAAGCCCGGTTTCATCTTTCGGTGTATGTTCTTTCAATTAAGATTCCTCCGTTACAATCCCTATTTGCGAAAGTGGTTCAGCTAATGCATCAATTGCTTGACTTAGCTCTTTGACTTCAGATTCCTTTAAATCCGTATATGAGATGTAGCCATTCCCTTCCTTATGCTTTTCAAGCAAGCCGTATACATCGTCAAAACGTTTTTGGATTTCCGCAGCAAGCTGCGCATCCTTTTCTTTTAAAGCTGGAGTAAGCAGTTCATAGATCTTCTCTGCACCTTCAACATTTGCCACGAAATCATATAAATCGGTATGGGAGTATCGGTCCTCTTCTCCTGTCACTTTACTCGTGGAAACTTCATTCAATAAATCCACCGCACCCGTGATCAACAAATCGGGTGTTACCTCAACCGTTTCAACTTTAGCACGAAGCAAATTAACATCACTCATTAATTGCTCTGCATACTTTTCGTATCCCTTTGTTGTATTTTCTTCCCATAATCCCATTTCAATCTTATGGTAACCGCTCCATTCTTCATCTTTGACATCCCCTTTACGCGCATCGATTTTGGGATCAAGATCGCCAAAAACTTCTGCGATGGGTTCCGCTCTCTCATAATGCATCCGTGCTGGTGCGTATAATTCCTTCGCCTTTTCAATATCACCGGCAGATACGGCTGTAGTGAATTCTTCCGTTGCGTTTACGAACTCTTCTATTTCACCAATGGCATATTCCCGGTACTCGCTAGATACACCATCAAGCTGACTCGCACTCACTTCTTTGGCCTTATCATCTGCCGGTTTAGTTCCTTCCTTTTCCTGCGCACAGCCAAATAATAGACTGGTTGATAGTAAGACTGCTAATGACGCTTTTGCTTTCTTCATATTGTATTCTCCCTTTGAAATGGTTTGTAGATTCATATTAGCAGATAATGAAATTCATTATCAATATATATTTTAATGGAAACATGACATTGTGCATTCTCTTCCAAAAACTCTATTCCTTTTCCTTTCGGATGATAAGCCACCAGATGGCTAAAAATAAAAAAAGGCAGCCTATAAATCAGCTACCTTTCACGCTCACTCATTAACTTGTCATTTTCTTTGTCCATGATTTTCGTGATATCCACAACGAATTCATTGATCAATATTAGCTCTTGCTCATTATAAGCGGAGCATAACTCCTTGGTGGCCACAGAGAGCGATTGATAGTGCAATTTAATCTGTTCCTGTCTTTCCGGTATGGGCACAATCATCACCCTTCTTCCATCCAATTGATCTCGTTCTCTTTTAACATAACCGGAGTTCTCAAGGCGATTGATCAGTGCCGTAACCGATCCCGTACTCAATCCTGTAATTTTGGATAATTCACCAGCGGTAATCGGTCCTGTTTCATTCAATATTTCAGCACTCTTTAAGTCCGTATGGGATACCCCTATTTTCTGGGCCATGTTTTGTTGAAATAAAACGGACCTCATACCATACCGTTGCAATCTTTGTGTTAAACTCTCTAACAGAGCTGCATTCACCCCATTATCGCTTGACATAAAATGCCACCCCTTTTACACTTAAATTTATCTTGATTTTCAAGATAAATGTTTTGTTTCATCTTAACGTTTACCCTTCAACCATGTAAAGGAAATTCATTAGCTGGTTGATATGAAGGAGGAAAATAAATGAACGTTCAAAAAAAACAAAAATTCATTGTTGCCGGTTTACTTTTGGGTATCTTGATGTCAGCAATGGATAATACGATTGTTGCGACTGCAATGGGAACGATCGTTTCTGATTTAGGCGGGTTCGATAAGTTTGTATGGGTGACATCTGCCTATATGGTCGCCACGATGGCAAGTATGCCGATTTTCGGTAAGCTTTCCGACATGTATGGAAGAAAGCGGTTTTTTATTTTCGGACTTATAGTCTTTTTGGTCGGTTCCGCATTATGCGGCATGGCCCAGAGCATTGTGCAGTTAAGTATCTTCCGTGCAATCCAGGGGATAGGCGGAGGCGCTTTGATGCCTATAGCCTTTACGATCATTTTTGATATTTTCCCACCTGAAAAACGCGGGAAATTAACTGGCCTTTTCGGCGCTGTATTTGGGGCCTCAAGTGTATTGGGACCGCTTTTAGGTGCCTATATTACTGAATACTCCAGCTGGCACTGGATTTTCTACGTCAATGTTCCGATTGGTATCATTTCTTTATTTTTCATCTGGAATTATTACAAGGAGTCACCCAACACTCAAGAACAAAAAATTGACTGGGGTGGCGCAGCAACTCTCGTCATTGCCGTTATCAGCTTAATGTTCGCTCTCGAACTGGGCGGGGAGTATGGCTGGAGTTCCTCTCCTATCATAGGTCTGTTTGCCAGTTTCGTGGTTTTCTTCGTTTCATTTTTCTTTTTCGAAAAAAGAGCAAAAGATCCAATCATTTCATTATGGCTGTTTAAAAGGCGATTATTTGCCACTTCTCAGATTTTAGCCATTCTTTATGGCGGCACATTCATTATTTTAACCGTCTATATCCCGATTTTCGTCCAGGCAGTCTACGGCGGTTCCGCAACAAATGCAGGATTGATCCTTACTCCCATGATGCTTGGTTCAGTATTCGGCAGTGCAGTTGGCGGGATATTCAATACCAAAACAAGCTTTCGCAACTTAATGACGATTTCCGTCATCTGTTATTTTGCCGGAATGCTTCTATTAGGGACCATCACCCCTGATACCAGCAGGACTTTATTAACTTTGTACATGATTCTGACTGGATTTGGCATGGGCTTTTCCTTCTCCCTTTTGCCTATTGCGTCCATTCACAACCTGGAACCTAGATTCAGGGGGTCGGCCAACTCCACAAACTCATTCCTCCGTTCATTTGGGATGACACTCGGTGTAACGATTTATGGAGCGATTCAGACCAATGTATTCCAAAGTAAAATGACGGATGCGTTTAAAGGAATGCAAGGAGGTCCGGATACAGCCGGATTGATGGATGACCCACGGCAGCTCTTCCAATCGGATGCACGTGCCGAGATTCCGGACTTTATCCTGGATAAAATCGTTCACGCGATGTCCGATTCGATTTCATTGATCTTCACCTTGGCCCTCATTCCGATCGGTCTTGCTGCAATCACTGTGTTCTTCATGGGAAAAACAAGAGTGGAAACAGCCTCAAAAAAGGAATCAATACAATAAACAAAAAGCGCTGCAAGTGCAGCGCTTTTTGTTTATTGGAGGTGAATATTGCCGAAAAATCATTCCACAACTAAAATATAAGTAACACATTCACATACCGAGGTGAGAAGTTTGAAAATCGTATGTTTTGGTGACAGTTTAACAAGAGGCATTTCTTATGTTAAGGGGCGCCTTCGCATCATTAAAGAAAATTATCCGAACTCTTTAGCTAAGCTAACAGAATCTTTGCCATTCGTGGAAGTCTTGAATAAAGGGGTTTTCAATGACAACTCCGACCTGTTGGTTAGCCGAATCGAGAAAGACGTCATGTCAGAAAATCCCGATATCGTATTAATCGAGGTCGGTGGAAACGACTGTAACTTCCATTGGGATGAAGTAGCCAAGAATCCAGAAGGTGACCATGAGCCCATCGTTCCAATCGAACGCTACCTGGATAATATCACACAACTTGTCAAACAGATTCAGGACAAACATGTAAAACCATTCCTTTTAACTCTCCCGCCACTTGACCCTGCCAGGTATTACAGATCCATTGCTGATAAGTTCGGGCATTCGATCGGGCATTTCGTTTCCCATGTAGGTGGTATTGAACATTGGCATGGGATGTATAATCGCCAATTGAAACACCTTGCAGAGGAACTGAAGGTGCCTTTGATTGATGTCCGTTCCTATATTAAATCCTCCGGCGACTTGGAGCGCTTGATTAGCGATGATGGCATCCACCTCACTTCAGAAGGGTACCAGCAAATGAGCATGGCCATATTCAGTGATTTGCAAAAGCATATGAAAGAAGATATTCTTCCACAGCCATAACATAAAAAGGCAAAGCATGGCGCTTTGCCTTTTTTTGGACTTACAGACTTTTCACTTCCACATTTTCCGGAAGCTTGAAAGGGTTTTCGGTGTTGATCCGATCATAAAACATCATCCCGTTTAAATGATCTAACTCATGTTGAAAAACGATAGCAGCAAAGCCCTTCAGCCGCATCTCAATTTCCTCGCCATTACCATCCAACGCTTTAATTTTAACCCGTTCATAACGCGGTACATATCCTTTAATATCACGGTCGACAGAAAGGCAGCCTTCACTTTGCGGTAAATAGATCATTGTGGCCGAATGACTGATGATTTTCGGATTCACAAGGGCATATTCAAACAGCTTCCCCTTTTCGTCGGGAAAATACATGACGAACATGCGTTTATTCAAGCCTATCTGATTTGCAGACAACCCAACTCCTTCACGCAGGTTGAACTTCTTTTGGAGTTTTGGATCCTGACTATTTTTCAGGTATTGCATCATGCATTCCAACGTTTCACGATCTTCATCCGAAATCGGCAGGCTAACTTCATCCGTTACCTGACGCAGAATGGGATCCCCTTCTCTAACGATATCCTTCATCGTAATCATATAGTCTTTTATAAATTTACTCATAGAACTTCACACTCTTCTACCATTTTATTTTTTCATGACTTAGACCCTTTCACTTTAGCATTTCGCTTTTAAAAAGTCTAATATGCTGGTTAGATTAAATATTTCAAAATTCCGGACTCCTTAAACTTCCATAATAAATATTATTTCTTGCATTTCACATTATTTACCTTTATTTTAAGGTACAAAGACCTATAGATTACATGTTTAAAAATTTTATACTGGATATATACTCTTAAAGGAGATGAAAAATTGAACTCGAACTCTAAATTAGTTTCGAAATTGCTGCCGTTCCTTACGGCTCTCATTGTGATAATTGCTGGAGTCAGTTGGTATGTTGTTACTCAGTCAAAGGATATGGTCATTCCCTTTTCTTCGGTAGAAAAGACGATTAAAGCCCAAAATGGAGCCCTTGTCACCATTGAAGAAAAAAGAAATGGCACTCTTCACATCTCCACGCCAGATGGAGAATATGTTTCCAATATTCCTCCCAACAGTCAAATGATCAATAAACTTGTCGAAACTTATAACGTTCAATATTCTTTTTCATCAACTAATAAATCTGCATTATGGATTTTAGGCGGATTAATGGCGGCTCTCGTCACAACCGGTGTCATAATACAGAAAAAATCAAAGAATGGATTGCGGATCGGCAGTAAAAAACAAAGCCTTTCCACCCCAAAACCCCTGCCAGAGATAACTTTGGATGATGTAGGCGGTTTGCAATCCGAAATCAAACAGGAAATCCTACAGACACTCACTACACTGAAGGAACCTGAACGTTCAGCTAAAATTGGAATTAAGCCGCCTCAAGGCATTTTATTATATGGCCCCCCTGGAACGGGGAAAACGCTGCTTGCACAGGCAATTGCAAAAGAGCTTGGTGCAAACTTCTTCTCAACGAGCGGTTCAGCCTTCAACGAAATGTTTGTTGGTGTCGGTGCAGCCCGTGTCCGCAGCCTTTTCCAAAATGCACGTAAGCAATCGCCAGCTGTCATTTTCATCGATGAAGTGGACGCGTTGGCTGGTAAAAGGAAAGCTCATGGCGGGGAAGAAGGCGAAAAAACGTTAACTGAACTGCTTGTGCAATTGGATGGCGGCCACCCAAATGAAGGTATTTTATTCATTGCAGCGACCAACCGGAAAGATATGCTCGATGAGGCATTTCTACGTCCGGGCAGGATTGATTTTTCTTTCCAAGTTCCACTTCCAGATACACAAGGAAGAAAGGAAATCATCGATATCCATACGAAGGGAAAGCGTCTAGCGACAGATGTCCTGGCTTCCCTGGATGAGTTGGCTGAAAGTACATCCGGTTTCTCCGGCGCTGACTTAAGTTCCCTGTTCGATACTGCCTCACGTCATGCACTGAGGAATGAACAGGACATGATTCGTAAACAGGACCTTGATTACGCCATTGACCGTACGATACTTGGAGCGACATCACGTACCTTGAATGATGCGGATACGAAGCGGCGCGTAGCCATTCATGAAAGTGGACATGCCCTTATTGCAGGTTTGACAAAGCCCGGTTCCGTCCGAAAGGCGACCATCATTCCGCGTGGGGAAGCCCTTGGATATGTAGCGCCAATACCAAAAGAACTCCATCTGGCAACAGCCAGTGAATTGCTTGATCAAGTCAAAATGATCTTAGCAGGTGGCGTGGCGGAAAGAATGTATTTAGGAGAACATAGCATCGGTGTAGGCGGAGATGTACAACAGGCGAAGCACCTGCTTGAACAAATGGTCGATACCGGAATGCTTCAGGATGGATTTACCCTCACCTTTAATAAAGGTGAGAAGGAGCAAAAGATGCAGGAATTATTCACGAAAGCGATTTCTGAAACGGAAATGTTGATTGATTCGAATCGCTTACAATATGAAGAGCTCGTTGAAGAGTTATTAAAAAAAGAGACACTTGAGGGATCAGAGGTTCAGCGAATCGTTGATGCTTCAGAAATAACCGGCATATGCTCGAATGCTTAAGACTCTTTTGCCCTGAGTCTTAAGTACCTAATATAATTTTTAGAGCCTGTTTCAAATCGAACAGGCTCTTTTTTTATTTATATGGCTGCTAGACAAAGAAATGACTTCAGGAAATTAACAGATGGACATTCCCATCCAAGTTTGTTGCTGCAATCCAAAGAACAATACTTGCTATTTGCCTTTCTTGGTTTGTACTTCTTCCCTGTAACACTCCGACAACATTGACCAGTGAATCTATGGGACCAAATACCATTCTCAATTTGACCAAATGTGCAATTGATTGCATGACTGTCGCTCACATCCGCTGCAAAGGCATATACCCCCAAGCCTTGAGACTTCAATTCACTTACATATTTATCAAGCTGTTCACATTATAATCAATGGCCGCCACAATAACGCCAAGCTTGGCTAAAGCCTGAACAACGGCATCTCCAATACCTTGAGCACCTCGTTACAAGCGCAACTTTCCGTAATTGCCGTTTTGGTGGGACTGAGTTTAGGAATTGCCGGAGGCGTCACCAAAAGGCGAAATCATAACACCTGCCGTTTTAGAAGAAGTCTTTCGTATTCATGCAAGGGTATGGTAGGTCCTGCCAATGGGGTGCCCGTTTGTTTTGGCTATGACAATTTATCACAGCAAAAAGTATACAAAGAAGCCGTTTCATCCAACACTTCCAATTCCTCAGGCATTGTTTCCATCTGAATTTTATAACATAGTTGTTTGGAGAGGAAGGTGGGAGACTCCTGCGGGAAAAGCGAGTTTCTTGAGCGGAAATCAACATCCAAATTGTTCAAGCCATGAAAAAAACTGCGGGCAAACTCGCTTTTCTTTGAGTTTGTATACAGTCTAAAGTCTAAAGGGATGCCGACAAGTCGGCACCCCTTTTTTCATAAATTTATAGTTTTTTCAACCGGATGATATCCGGTGTATTTTGTTTCTGGATCCCTGACTTTTGCAACTTCACTGCCGTTCCTTCAGGTAAGTTAGTGAATATAATAGGAGTGACCGTTGATGGTGCATTCCGTTTTATGAAATCTAAATCAATTTCCAAAAGAGGAGTTCCTTTTGTTATTCTTTGACCTTCCTGCACAAGAGATGTAAACCCTTCACCATTTAGTTTAACTGTATCCAACCCAACATGGATCAGGATTTCCAAACCATTATCCATTTTCAATCCGAGTGCATGATTTGTCGGGAAAATACTTAGAACTTCCCCATCAATTGGGGATACTAGTTTTCCATTGACAGGCTCGATAGCAAAGCCATCCCCCATCATTTTCATGGCAAACACTTGATCGGGAACTTGTTCGATCGGTAAAACGGTTCCTTCAATTGGAAGAACAAAATCATTTGCACCTAAAGCTTGGTTTTCTTCCATTTTATCCTCTGCCACTTGTGCAGCTGGACTTGTTTTCACTTTGCTTGGATTGACGTCATTTTTGACAAGTTGTTTCATTGCATTTGCAACGAATTCGACATTCGTTCCAACAATAACTTGTACACTCGATTTATTTAATTTCATGACACCGCGCGCACCATGCCTTTTTAAGGCTGCTTCATTCACATTCCCTGAATCGGCCACTTGTAAACGTAAGCGTGTTGCACAGTTATCAATTAGCATTATATTCTCTTTACCGCCAAGATCTTGAATGAAAAGCGATCCCATATCGGTATATTTATCCCCTGTTTTCACAATCGTTTCTTCTTCCATATTTTCCTCATCGTCTTCACGGCCTGGTGTTTTTAAATCCATGATCTTGATGACAAAATAGAAAATCACGAAGTAAACGACCGCGTATACCAATCCAATCGGTATTAACCATAGCGGTTTTTGCGCTATACCAAAGTTCAAGAAATAATCAATGGCGCCTGCGGAGAATCCAAAACCATGATGGATATCCAACATAACAGCGAGTGCCATAGAGACCCCGGTTAAAAGGGCATGTATTACATATAACACTGGGGCGATGAACATGAATAGAAATTCAATCGGTTCTGTGATTCCTGTTAAGAAAGAAGTGAAAGCTAACCCAACAAGCATCCCCGTTACCAATTTACGTTTCTCCTTCTTAGCAGCTGCAATCATCGCTAATGCTGCAGCTGGAAGTCCGAACATCATGATTGGGAAAAAGCCAGTCATGAAGGGCCCAGCTGTCGGGTCCCCTGCGAAGAAACGATTTATATCACCTGTCGCACCATTAAATTCACCAAAAACAAACCAAACCATACTATTCAGGACATGATGCAATCCTACTGGAAGCAATAAGCGATTCAATACGCCGAATACGCCGGCACCCAATGCCCCTGCACCTGTAATCCAGTCTCCAACACTATTGATTACATCCTGAATTGGCGGCCAGACAAAGCCGAATATCCCCGCAAGTATAATCATCGCAAGCGAAGTGATGATTGGGACGAACCTTTTCCCTGAAAAGAATCCAAGCCATTCAGGGAGTCTTATGTCGGAGTATCTATTATATAGGAGAGCTGCAACGATACCTGATATAATACCGCCTAAAACAGCCATATCGATATCTTTATTAATTGCTTGTGTTCCATTCGTTAAAACAAAGTAACCAACAAGACCAGCTAATGCCGCTGCACCGCTACCGTCTTTAGATAAACCTATTGCAATACCTAAAGCGAATAGTAAGGCAAGATTATCAAAAATCGCTTTTCCCGCGGCCGCCATAAATGCAATATCAAGTAAATCTGGCTGACCTAAGCGAAGCAATATAGCTGCGGCCGGCAAAACAGCAATTGGCAGCATAAGAGCTTTACCAATCTTTTGTAAAAAATTCAACATCGAACTCATCTCCCTTGTTCCTAACTTCTTCTATTGATTCTGTTGAATGAGAAGTATAAAGCGTTTTCATTTTATCAATATAATAACTTTTCTTTGGATTATACTAGCACAGAAAATATATAGATGTCTATACCAATTTCCTTGAAAATATACTATATTCTTTGTAAATAAAGCAATAATATCTTTTTTATTCCTTATACTTTCCAACTGGTCTAGACAACTTTTAATAAAAGCGATAAAATGAGGGCAAAATATGTGAGACCATTTCATGACTCATTCATTAAGTTTTACTTTCATAAAGGAGATTATGTATGAAAACATTCATTATTAATGATCTAATAGTTCATAGCGAAAAGGAAACATACAAAAATGGGTATATTAAAGTCGTGGATGGAAAAATTGCCGAGGTTGGTCCAGTCAGCCAATACAAACAGGACGATGATGCCAAAGTAATTACTCTTTCACCGGATTATCAGGTAATTCCCGGTGCCATCGACATTCATATTCACGGTGCATCCAATTGCGATGCAATGGATGCCACATATGAAGCATTATCCACAATGGCAGGGACTCTTCCCAAAGAAGGAACCACAAGCTTTCTGGCCACTACAATGACTCAATCTACCGAAGCCATTGAATCAGCCCTTCTTAATGCTGGTAAATATATCGAAAATCAAACTGAAGAACACGCTGAAATAGTCGGGATCCATTTAGAAGGTCCTTTCATTTCACCGGCCCGTAAAGGAGCGCAGCCTGAGGATTATATCATTGATCCAGATGTCACTCTATTTAAAAAGTGGCAGGAACTGGCCGAAAATCAAATCAAGCTTGTAACGCTTGCTCCTGAACAACCAAATGGATTAGATCTAGCCGCCCATTTAAGGGGAACTGGCGTCGTCGCCTCCATTGGACATTCAGATGCAACATATGACCAAATAGATGAAGCAATCCAGGCGGGTACTACCCATGTTACACATCTTTATAATGGGATGCGGGGACTGCATCACCGCGAACCTGGTGTTTTGGGAGCTGCTTATCTTCGAGACGAGCTATATGTTGAACTTATTGCTGACGGCATTCACTGCAGGCCGGAAATGGTGAAGCTGGCGTATAACCAAATTACCAGTGAACGCATGATTTTGATAACGGACTCGCTTCGTGCCAAATGGCTTGAAAAGGGAACCTATGATTTAGGAGGTCAGCCTGTGTATGTGAACGAAACGAGAGCAACGCTTTCAGACGGTACACTAGCCGGCAGTATATTGAAAATGAACGATGCGATCAAGAACACATTGGAATATACCGATTGTTCCATGACTGACATTATAAAAATGACGGCAGAAAACCCTGCCAAACAGCTTCGGATTTTTGACAGAAAAGGAAGCATCCAGGTCGGAAAAGACGCCGATCTTGTAATATTGAATGACCGCTTGGACGTTGAAATGACGTTCTGCAGAGGAAATTTAGCTTTTAAAAAGGAGAATGTATAATGAATATCATACAAGTGCAGGACTACTTGGAAATGAGCCGGACAGCTGCAGAAACAGTGATCAGAAAAGTCAAAGGAAATCCAAATATTAAGTTGGGCCTTGCTACAGGCGGCACCCCAAAAGGAATGTATGATAATTTGATTGAAGATCATGTGAATAATCATACTTCCTATGAAAATGTAACATCTTTTAATCTTGATGAGTATGTCGGCTTAAAACCAAATGATCCAAACAGTTACCATTATTATATGAATGACTCCTTATTCACTCACATCAATATAAATAAAGAGCGTACTCACCTGCCAAATGGTACGGCTGATGATACTAACGGGGAATGTAAACGGTATGACGAAATGATTGATTCAGTGGGAGGGATCGATCTTCAGATACTTGGTATTGGGCAAAATGGCCATATTGGTTTTAATGAACCTGGAACTTCATTCACATCGGGTACACATGTCGTGACACTTGAAGATTCAACGCGCCAAGCGAATGCACGTTATTTCGATTCCATAGACGAAGTTCCTACACATGCCGTTACGATGGGCATTTCAACGATCATGAAAAGCAAGGAAATCCTGCTGCTGATATCTGGTGAAGAAAAAGCCGAAACCTTGAAGAAATTGATAAACGGTGACATTTCCGAGGACTTCCCTGCATCTATCCTAAAAAAACATAATAGTGTTACAATTATCGCAGACCAAAAAGCTTTATCCGGAGTGATAATACCCTAAAAGGAGCGAAAGTCGATGATTGATAAAAACTCACCTCTTCCGATTTATTTTCAAATCGAAGAACAAATAAAAAGACAAATAGAAAACGGTGAGTTCCAAGCGCACAATGCCCTTCCATCTGAACGTGAATATGCCGAGCAATTCGAAATTAGCCGGATGACCGTCCGGCAAGCCATAAATAATTTGGTGAATGACGGATACTTATACCGTCAAAAAGGGAGGGGAACCTTTGTCGCCGATAAGAAACTGGAGCAGCAGCTCAATGGGTTGACCAGCTTCACCGAGGACATGAAAGCCAGGGGATTAAATCCAAGCAGTAAGCTGCTGAGCTTTGAAATCATTCCGGCTGATAAAAAGATTGCCAGTGAATTGCACATTTCCCTTTATGCTCCCGTTTATGAAATAAAACGCATTCGGTTGGCTGATGATGTTCCAATGGCCCTCGAGACCGTATACATGTCTGCCAATTTAATTAAAGGGTTAACGGAAGAGATCATTAACCTCTCTCTTTACCAATATGTTGAGAATTACGTTAAACTTAAAATAGATTATGCTACACAAACGTTGGAATCATCGATTGCTTCTGAATTAGAAGTCACCCATTTAGCGATTCCAAAGCACTCACCCATATTATTCATTCAGAGGAATACGTTCCTAATGGATGGAACTCCCCTCGAATATGTTAAATCGGCATATCGTGCGGACAGATATAAGTTCACTATCACTATAAGCAGATAAAATTGAATATTTTCATCACTAAAGTCTTTTAATTGCCAAAGGTAATCGGAGGGTGTCACAAATATGAATTCATACTTTGAAGAAGTGCAGGCTTTACTCACAATTGTGGGAGAACAGGAAAAGCAGTCAATTAAGGAAGCCGTGGACCATATCTCAAAAGCGGTGATGTCGGATGGAATCATCCATCTATTCGGAAGCGGGCACTCTCATATTTTGACCGAAGAGGTATTCTACCGGGCAGGTGGGTTAGCCGCAATTCGTCCTATTTTCGTTGAAGATTTGATGCTTTTTAAGGGAGCTTCAAGGTCATCCCAACTTGAACGGCAAAATGACCTATCAGAGAAATTCATGCATGATGAGGATATCCGTCCTGGTGATGTCTGTATCGTCATTTCATCATCCGGCGTAAATCCCGTTCCCATAGATGTCGCCACTATCGCAAAAGAAAAAGGGGCCTTCGTCATTGGACTAACATCACCGGAGTATGCAAAAAGTTGTCCTTCGCGGCATAAACAGAAGCATTATCTCCACGATGTCGTTGATTTGGTCATAGACAACCATATTGCCAAAGGTGACACATTACTGAAATCAAATAATATATCTTTTGGTTCTGGATCGACCGTGATCGGGGCCGTTCTCCTCAATATGATATTCACGCAAGTCATCCAAACGATTATTGAAACAGGGGAAACACCTCCCGTATTCCTAAGCAGTAATATCGAAGGGGCAGATGAACACAATCAAAAGATCATCGCGAAATATAAAACAAGAATCGCCCAATTATGAACCGATATAGCCAAAAAGGAATACATAAGCTTTTATGTTCATCATGAAGCAGTCATATAAAAGAAGGCATCCACTTTGATGCCTTCTTTTATTCAATGGGTACTTCCCTTTATTCCTTATTCTTCAAAAAGGGCCACCAATTCGCATTACCAAACGTCGCAACCATAACAGGAATAAACAATGGCAATATGACAAACGCATATAAAGCGAGCCCCACCAAAATTAAAGTGGCTATCTCCAAGAGCGATAAAACTCCTGCTGGCATCATGGCAGCAAAGGTCCCACCCAGAATGACAGCTGCTGAGATGATCACCGTTCCCATTTTTCTCATGGACAGTAACATCGCTTCCTTGACCGGTTTACCTTTCCATTCGTTAAAGCGATCCATCAAGAAAATGCTATAGTCAATGCCAAGTGCAATCAAGATAACGAACGCAAAGAAAGGAACTGCCCAGCCGATGCCGGCATAACCGAGAATATTAACAAAAATCAATTCTGTAATGGCTGCCGCTGTATAATAAGTCAAAACGAGCGACACAATCAAATAGACCGGCATGACCAGGGATCGCAGCATGAAAAAGAGAATGATTGCGATACCCGACAGCATCAAAACGACCGTCCGCGAGAAATCCTCCTCAGACATCATGCCCAAGTCATGATGCGTACTTGTGATTCCCCCTATCGCCACCTGCGCATTTTCAAGCTTTGTATCTTTCGTTACTCTTTCAACGGCTGCCTCGATCGAATCGATTTGCTCAATTGCTTCATTGGAATATGGGTTTGCCTTGAATACCACATCCATTGTCATGATTTTACCATCTTCAGATAAATACGCGTTCAATGCCTCCCCGAATTCTTCGCTTTCCACTACTTCTTTGGGAATGTACATGCCTGTTACCGTTTTATCCGTTTTTGCCAGTCCTGATAAATAACCCTGTGCAGACGATAGTCCATCATGGACTTCATTCAGACCATCCGCACTTTCATTTAAGCCATCTGTCAAATCGGTAAGTTGTCCGCCGAGGCTTGAAAAACCATTTAGAAGCTCTTGCTGCCCATTACTTAAGCTAGTAAGTCCTCCTTTAAATCCTGACAGGTTATTTATGACTTCCCCCTGACCATTGGCCATCGTGCTTAGGCCTTTTTGTAAAGTGTCAACACCTGAAATCAATTGGTTCAGGCCCTCTCCAAGAGAAGTTTGACCCTTTACGATCTCTGCCATATTTTGATTCGCTGTATTCAAACCGCCGGACACTGAACCAAGATTCCTATTGAGTTCCGAAAGGCCTGCTGCCATGGGCTCCAAGCCACCCTGTGCCCCTTGCACCGTTTGCTTGATCGTTTGATAGGACTGATCAGCCTGTAACTCTGGATGTGCGGCTTCCATTTGCTCAAAAGAAGGATTTAAACCGGCAAGGCTTTGTGATACGCCCGTAAGGTTAGTTTGAATCTCTTTGTATCCCCCTGTGAGCTCACTTAACCCATTAGCTGATTGTTTATAGCCTTCGAGGAGCTGTCCGCTTCCGGCAGCGAGCTTTTCCAAGTTTGCCTTGACCTCAATCAGGCCGTTTTTTATATCCCCAGTCCCTGAGGAACCATCGCGAATGCCTGCTTCAATGCTTGTTAACGCCTTCTCCACCTGACCTACGCCGCTCTTTAATTCATTGGTGCCTGATATGAGACCCCCTATTCCATCCGTCGCTTGTTTCAAGCGCGGTCCTGAATCGGAAAGCTCACTGCCTGCCGTCTTTAATCCATCACTGATTTGTTTAATGCCTTCATTTCCTTCCCCGATCCCCTTTTCCAAAGTTTCGGCTTGGTTCGCGACAAATAAGTCCTTAATGGGTTCACCTGTCGGGCGGGTCATGGAACGAACTACATCGACTTCATCCACCTTGACGACTTCCTGGCTGATTTTTTCAGCAAGTGCGATGTAATCCTCCGAATCCATGCGTTCGTCATTTTTTATGACAATCTGTGTTGGCATGGATTGTCCTGGCCCGAATTCATCGGAAATGATATTAAATGCCATGATGGAAGGAACATCACCGCCCGCTTCTTCAAGGGAGTTATATGAAATCTTCCCATCATACATAAACAAAAAGGGAACACAGACGATTGCCACGATCATAAGCGCCAACAATGGGCGGTTCAAGGAGAAGTTACCCAGAATTCCCCATAGTTTACTTTCACTATGCTCAAGCTTCCCTTTTGCCGGCCAAAATAGCTTCTTGCCAAGAACGGCCATGAAAAATGGAACGATCGTATAAAGGGCGATCATTAAAATGAAAACCCCTATGGCAACGGCCGCCGCAGATTGATAGAGCTTAAAAGTAGAAAAACCGATTGCCGCAAAGCCAATCATTACGGTCAGCCCACTGAAGAAGACAGTCTTGCCGGCGGTTCGGTATGTCTCCACGATCGCTTCAGGCAAGGACTCCTGTGACGATAGCTCCTCCTTGAAACGACTAAGAAGCAGGATGCAATAATCAGTCCCGATCCCAAATAAAATACCTACCAGGAATATTTGGGTATAAGACGAAATCGGAAAGTCCCATTTATCCACCAGGAATGAGACGATGGATTGTGAACATAAATAAGTGAAACCGACTGTCACTAACGGAATGATCGGTGTCACCACTGAACGAAAGACTATCAGCAATACAGCCAGAATGAAGACAACCGTGATGCCTTCAGTTTTCTTCAGCCCCTCTTGGGAATTGGCATTAAGGTCTTCATCGATCATCCAGCTGCTTGTGTAATAATGCTCGACATCCACTTGTTCCAACTCTTTATAAAGGGCATCGATCACATCCTTAGCTTCTCGGTCCCCCTTTACCATCGTGATGGAAGTCAAAACTGTTGATTCATTTTCCGAGACCAACTGACCTTTTAGCGAGGGCTCTTTAAAATGGGTCATGACCTCTTTGATACCAAGCTCCGCTTTATTCTTTTCAAGCTTTTGGACCGCTATCTCAATCTCTTTCAATTCCGAGGAAGTCAACTTCTTATCACCATGGAATACGAGAGCCACTTGTGACTCATCCTTATCCTGGATCTCTTTCATTAGCGCATTGGCCATCCCGGAGGAATACTCTGCCGGTACATCCAGCTGTCCCTTATTCCGGACAAGTTCCGCCATATTCGGTGCCGCAAACAATAATCCTGCTGTCATTGCAACCCAAACGATAATGACCAGCCATCTTCCCTTTATGATCCCCCTCATTTATATTTCCCCCCTTTCCTCATTTTTCATTTGAATGAAAATTTGTGAAAGCTTCTCATATGTATCAAGGAATTTAACGATCTCTTCATAATCGAATTTCGTCATGATGCTCTCTACCAATTTATGAATCTTATTTTCCGTTTCCAGTAACAATGCTTCCCCCTCTTTGGAAAGCTTCAGGTGAAAGACCCTTCGGTCACCCAGGTCCTGTTCCCGTTCTATCAATCCTTTGCCTTCCAGCCTGTTGATGTTGGACGTGACGGCACTCTTATTAATATAAAAGGCATCACTGATTTCCGTCGATGTACACAACCGCTGTTGTTGAATGAACCGTAAAGTATAGTATTGTTCGTTCGTCAGCACATCACAAATCTGATCTTTTATTAAAAGCTCACCCATTTTATTGACATAGAAGGAAACCCTCATATATCGATCAATCAATCCAGAAACTTTGTCATTAGACATCGTTGTACCTCCCAAAAAGTAGTTCAGTCATTTAACTATATGTAGATTACTATTGTTTTATTTATTATGTCAATCCCAAGATAGTTTATTATTTCCAGTTTATCTTATGGTAAATAAGGGAAAACCCAAAGTAAGCAAACAATCTACTATTCTAAAGGAGGAACTATAAATGACTCAATCGACTATCGAAAATCAATCAACTAGCGAAACTCAACCGAATAGCAAACTCTTAAAAGGGATTCTGATTGGGGGGCTTGTTGGTGGTGCGTTGACCTTGCTTGACTCCAATACAAGAAATAAAGTAAAGCGTTCAGCCGTCCTTTTAAAAGACAACTCCATGAATATGATTGAACAGGCCAAGGAAAATCCCGGCGAAATGAAGGAACAGATGGTATCAGGAGTCAAAGGGGCAACAGAGACGATTAAAGAGGCAATCAATGACGTTGAAACACTATATGAAACCGTTAATGAAGACGTGGTGGGTAGAGTATCCGAAGTAAAGGATATCTCCACTGATGCCCTTGGTACAGCTAAAGATGCAACAAGTGAATTGAAAGACATCAGCTCAAAAGTGGTCGTTGCCGGTAAACAGCTGAAAGAAACACCATCACAATCATTGAAAGCCGATAATGATAAAGGTGAAAAAGAGAGTGATGAAATCGTTAAAGAATCAGGATTAACCAATCAAAAATCCATTTCATCCAACTTCTAATATATAAAAAAGGGGTCCGGATAACGTACCTTTCATCAAATGAAGTTCCCGAACCATTTGACCCAAAGGCAACACCCTCAACTCCATAGGTATGTTCTATCTAAATCTAATAACGGAGTTGATTGGAGTGGAAGGTACGAGACTCCTGCGGGAAAAGCACGTCTAGAGGAGACCCCGCAGGCGCAAGCCGAGGAGGCTCCACGACTGCCCGCGGAAAGCGAGTGCCTGGAGCGGAAATCAACATCCCAATTGTACAAGCCATTAGAAAAGCTGAGGCGTTATGCCTCAGCTTTTTTGTTCATAAATCACTTGATAACCTTAGTTAGAGTCCTCCAATTTATTCGTTATCTCATGGTCTTTTTTCACTTCAGCCAACCAAACGGGATATTCCTCTTGTAATTTTTCAGAAAGAAGCGTTTCTTTAATTACATCTTTACTGTCTTCTAAATTAGCCTTTTTTGCTTCCTTCTTACCGGTTACTTTTATGATATGGTACCCATAATCGGATTTGACTGGATCACTGATTTTATTTATATCAAGATCAAAGGCAACATCTTCAAACTCTTTCACCATATCACCTTTCCCAAAATACCCTAGGCTTCCGCCCTTATCCGCCGTTTGTGCATCAGTGGAATATTCAGCTGCCAATTTAGCGAAATCACCGCCTTCTGTAATTTCTTTCGCAACTTTTTTAGCCGTTTTTTCGTCTTCGACTAAAATATGACTAGCTTCCACTTGTTCAGCTTGATCAAATGTATCTTTATTATCTTCAAAATACGTACTGATTTCATCGTCCGTCACGGTAATTCTCGGTTCGACCAGTTTTTTCGTTTGCAGGTAAACCACAATGTCCTTTTTCAGGGCATCCATGGAAGAGCCGCTTGCTTCCAATTGCTCTTTTAACGACTTTTCATCACCATAGGACTCAGCCATAACATCGATTTCTTTCTGGATTTCTTCATCCTTAATTTTAATTCCCGCTTTTTCCGCTTCCAATTCAACCAATTTATTCGTAATTAATAGGTCTAAAGTATCTGCTCCGTACCCCGCAACAAGCGCGTCATACAGCTCATCCTTATTGATTTTCTCGCCATCGATACTCGCCATTGTCTTATCCGTTGACGATATCATCGCAAATGCCATGATCCCGGCAATGATCAAAATGCTCCCAGCCCAAATATATGCCTTCGTGCTTCTTAATAGTTTCATGAATACTCTCCCTTAATTTTTCTATCATGATAGCTTGTGAATATTAATTAATCCTTAAGATTTTACAACCTTCAATATGCACTAACCCATCATTATACTAACATACTTATATCCCTACAGATATTTTAGAGTATTTCATCTTGCTACCAATTGATTTGGTTGATCATTACCAAAAACGAAAAAGCATGGTGTACGGAGGGAGCTCCTACACCATGCTTTTTTCTTGTTATTTACGATGCATCTTGAATTCAAGGAAGAGTTCGTTGTAATGGGCCAAGTTTTTCTTCCCGAGGTTTTCGTACACTTCGAGTTTCTTTGTCAGTTCCGGTGATGGATAGAAACGTTCATCCTTCACCACTTCTTCAGGCATATATTTAAGTGCTGCTTTATTGGGTGTCGAGTAACTTACATATTCAGCATTCTGTGCCGCAACTTTCGGGTCCAGCATGAAGTTGATGAACTGGTGAGCCGCATCGACGTTTTTGGTTGTTTTCGGGATGACCATATTATCAAACCATAAATTGGACCCCTCTTTTGGAACAACGTATTCGAGATCTTCATTTTCAGCCATGATTTCAGAAGCAACTCCCGACCAAACCAGGCCAATCGCCGCTTCCTGGGCTTCCAATAGCATGCGGCTTTCATCTCCCACTATCGCCTTAATATTCGGGGTGAGGGCGTCAAGTTTGGATTTTGCCTCTTGAAGGTGTTCTTCATCTATATCATTCAATGAATAATTCAAAGAGTTCAGACCCATGCCCATCACTTCCCTAGCGCCATCCGTCAAAAGGATTTCATTCTTTAAATCTTTATCCCATAAATCCGCCCAGGCCGTTATTTCTTTGCCACCGAGCATCTTGGAATTATAAACAATTCCGACCGTTCCCCAGAAATAAGGGACGGAATATTTATTCTCCGGATCGAATGGCAGGTCGATGAACCGCTCATCGATGTTTTTCAAATTCGGAAGCTTGGAATGATCCAAGGGAATCAGCAAGTCTTCCTGCCGCATCTTATCGATCATATACTCAGACGGAATGGCAATATCATAAGTCGTACCGCCCTGTTCGATTTTAGTCATCATGGCCTCATTCGAATCGAACGTCTCATAAATGACCTTTATCCCTGTTTCTTCTTCAAAACGTTCGATTAGATCCGCATCGATGTAATCGCCCCAATTATAGATGGTAAGCGTATTGCTGCTCGTAAACCCCTGCGATGAATTCAATCTTGAAATCGCATATAGCAGCAAAGCGGATACGAGGGAAATGATCAAAAACATTTGGACAAGCCTTTTCATCGTTTCCCCCCCATTCCCGTTTGCCTTACACGTTGAGTTATAAAGTAATATACGACAACCAACAGCAGTGTCACGACGAACAGCAGTGTCGATAGTGCATTGATATTCAATGAAATCCCACGGCGGGCCAATGAATAGATTTCCACAGAAAGAGTGGAGAAGCCATTACCGGTCACAAAGAACGTAACCGCAAAATCATCAAGTGAATATGTCAATGCCATAAAAAAACCAGCAAAGATACCTGGTAAGATGTATGGAAGGATGACCTTCGTCAATACATCCCACCGGCTTGCCCCTAAATCTCTAGCGGCATCAATTAAAGTAGGGCTCATTTCCTGAAGTTTTGGAAGGACCAGCAGCACTACGATCGGGATGCTGAAGGCGATATGCGACAACAGTACCGAGTAGAATCCAAGCTTGATCCCGGCCATTGTGAATAAAATCAGGAAGGAAGCACCGATGATCACATCGGGACTGACAATCAATACATTATTCAATGATAATACCGTATTCTTAGCTTTACTGCTCGCAAAGGACCGAATACCAATCGCCCCCATTACCCCTATGATCGTTGAGATCAGTGCAGATAATAAAGCGATCACAAGTGTATTCAATACAATGATCAGCAGCCTTGTATCTTGGAACAGTTCCTTGTACCACTCCATCGTGAACCCTTTAAAGTCATACATCGTTCCACCGCTGTTAAAGGAGTAAAAGACTAAAAAGAAAATCGGTGCATAGAGTATGATAAAAATCAAAACGAGAAACGCTTTTGATATTGGTGATAATTTATTGCCCAATTTACACACCCTGCTTTCGGTTACCCGTTACAAACATAATCAGGAACATTATAATAATCAAAAATACCGCGATTGTGGAACCCATTCCCCAATCCTGTGTCACAAGGAAGTGCTGCTCGATAGCCGTACCAAGCGTTATGACGCGGTTACCGGCAATCAGTCTTGTAAGCATGAACAAAGAAAGTGCCGGGATGAAGACTACCTGGCATCCCGTCTTTACACCATCTAACGTCAATGGAAAAATGACACGGCGGAATGTCATCCAACGGGACGCTCCCAAGTCATTGGCCGCATCCACAAGGGTTGGATTCATTTTATCAAGCGCATTGAATATCGGTAAGATCATAAACGGGATGAAAATATAAACCGAAACGAATATGAAGCTGAAATCCGTAAAGAGAATCTGCTGCTTTCCGATTCCTACAACCTCTAGAAAACCATTCGCCACACCATATGTGCCAAAAATACCAATGAAGGCATAAGCCTTCAAAAGTAAATTGATCCAGGAAGGGACGATGATCAGCAAAAGCCACAGCTGCTTATGCTTTGTTTTCGTTAACAAATATGCGGTTGGGTAAGCGACTAAAAGGGATATTCCCGTAATCAGGAAAGCATACCAAAATGAGCTTAATGTCATTGTTAAATATACTGGCGTAAAGAACTTTTGATAGTTAATCAATGATAGATTGCCTTCAATGTCAAAGAAGGAATAGTATAGGATTAACAAAATGGGTGCAATCACGAATAAAGCAATCCATAAGACATATGGGATGAAGTAAATATTCCGGGATAATTTATTCTTCATGACTTTCTCCATCATGATACGCTTCCAGACGCTTATCGAATTCTTCTTCAGTCTCACCCAATCGCATGACATGAATCGATTCCGGATCGAAATAAAGACCTATTTCATCTCCAACTGCCACTTTTTTCGTTGATTGGACAAGCCATTCATTCCCATCATGGTCATAACAGCTGATTTCATAATGAACACCGCGAAATAACTGGGAGCCCACCCGAACTTGCAGCTTTCCGCGGTCGACGGAAGTAATCTCTAAATCTTCCGGGCGGATGACAATATCGACAGCTTCATTACTGTTCAATCCTTGGTCGACACATTCGAACTGTCTGCCGACGAATTCCACGAGATAATCTTCAATCATTTTTCCTTTTACAATATTAGACTCACCGATGAAATCGGCAACGAACCGATTCAGCGGTTCATCATAAATATCCGTAGGGGTTCCACTTTGCTGAATTTTCCCTTTGTTAAGGACAAAAATCTCATCTGACATCGCTAATGCTTCCTCTTGGTCATGAGTGACGAAGATAAACGTGATTCCAAGCCTCTGTTGCAGCTCCCGCAATTCATATTGCATTTCTGTACGCAATTTTAAATCGAGGGCAGATAGCGGTTCATCCAGAAGGATAACTTCCGGTTCATTAACAATTGCCCTGGCAATCGCCACCCGTTGCCGCTGACCGCCGGACATTTCCCTGATCTCCCGTTTTTCATACCCCTCCAAATTGACAAAGCTGAGGGCTTCCTTCACCTTGATTTCCACTTCCGAATTCTTCATTTTTTTGATTCGAAGACCAAATGCTACATTTTCAAACACGTTTAAATGCGGAAAAAGTGCATAATCTTGAAATACCGTATTCACTTGCCTTTTATTGGCTGGCACATCATTGATCTTTTTCCCTTCAAAGTAAATATCACCTTTGGAGGCTTCCGTAAATCCAGCAATCAAGCGAAGGATCGTGGTCTTCCCACATCCGGAAGGACCCAAAAGCGTATAGAACTTCCCTCTCTCGATTTCAAAACTAACATTATCGAGAACTACCGTATCATCATCAAATTGCTTCGTAACCTGATCGAAGCGTATTATATTCCCGTTTGTCATTGCTTCTTCCCTCTCTCCATTACCTTACTCATCAATCAACGATTGCATTTGTTTTGGATTCTATAAGTATGATTCCGTCACCACGAGTAATAACTCTGACGGACCTTCAAAATCATTGATGATTTGATGTTCATCTGAAGCATGAAAATAAATCGACTCCCCTGCCTTGACAAAATATGTGTGTGTACCTAGCTTTACAATAACTCTTCCGCTTAATACATAACCGAATGTTTCAGACAAGGATGGTTCAAACTGTTTGAACTCCCCTTTTTCCTGGAGAGTCAGCCGAATAGGTTCCATCTCCTTTTCATTCGATTCAGGCACGAGCCACTGGATTTGATACCCGCGTTCTTCATCGATGAAAAATGTTTGTGCTTCTTCTTCATAAACCACTTTTTGGACTTGATCCTCTTCATCGAAGAACTGCTTCGGCTTGCAGCCGAGTACTTCTAAAATATTGAAAAAAGTTTCAATTGAAGGGGAACTCAGATCCCTTTCCAACTGTGAAATATATCCTTTGCTTAAATCCGTTCTTTCCCCCAATTCTTCCTGGGTCAACCCTTTTTTCAAACGAAGGTTCTTTATTTTTCTTCCAATTTGCATCCCATTACCCTCAATCGGTTTACTTATAGTAAACCCACAGTAGTTAAAGTTTTGTATAAGTAAACTTCCAGTTTAATTTTACGAATATCATTATACAGGAAATGCGGGAAACTTCAAACGGAATTTCCAGTCATGCAAAAAAAGGACCGCCAACATGAACTGCACCCCAATTGTTAGACAACATCTAACAATTGGAGGTGCAGTTTTTT
>NZ_JBHVQU010000051.1:0-26879 GCF_042886655.1 Peribacillus sp. NPDC058002
AGGATAACATTCTATTTGTTCACTCTGGCGGTGCTTCATCGTTGTACGCCAATACTTCTCTCTTTTATTGAATTATATGGCGATAGTGTGAAGCAAAAAACAATAGAGTGGAAGGGAAAGGAGCTTCTGTTCTAAGTAGAGGTATATAGAATCAGCCCAATGAAGCTGTACCATAGGAATGAACTTATCTGATTTGCTATAGACTTTAACAATGCTTTCTCCTGGTGTGGGATAGAATATGATGAAGTTATCCCGTAAATAGACCATTAAATAAGGTTTGTTATGTGGTTCGTTAAAAATGAGCTGGCTGAAAATTTCCGGCTCATTAGAATCATAGTTTTTAGGAAAACATTCACCATAATGTACATGTCCTTTCCTTCCACATATTCAGTTTTTTAGTCGCTGGTTCGATTCCATCGGCTTCCAAATGGAGCTTTTTAAATCAATGGATGGAAACGAATTTACTCCTCAATTCCTCTTCCGTTACTTCGATCTTTCCTTTCAAATCTTCAGCCAGTAATACATAACTTTTCACGCCAATGAATTCTGAATGTGATATTAAAAAGAATTTTGTTCCTTTTTTATATACAGAAGGAACATCTTCAATCAACTTAAACATTTTCATCCTTTTTCCACCTTGGATATCATAAATTCGAAACGCGAGTATTCATAACTGCTTTTGTAGTAGACGTAATAGCATTGAACAAGTTGATGAGGAATTGGTCACAACTAAGATATAATTTCTTCTTTTCCCTTTTTATATCATTGATATTTATGAGCGGTCAACTATTATTTCCGGTCGATACAAGAAGTGGCTGGCATTGCCAACTGTTTGCGAATTAAGAGTATTCCTAACTTTCTGTGGAACTGCCTATCGTTGAATGTTAAAATTCAATTGGAAAACAGTGTTTCCTGATACATAAGAAAGAGAAAAGAGAGGGCAATCAATTTGTTATTTCTCTATGGAAAAGCTCTCAAAAAGTGATTTTGGAAGGTGTGGAAATATTGAAACCAATCATATTTGATGTTGATACTGGGATTGATGATGCCATGGCAATGGCATATGCTTTAAATTCTCCGGAATTGGAAGTGCTCGGATTCACCACTTGCTTTGGTAACGTGCCCGTTGTTGAATCGACCCGCAATACACTTGCCGTTTTGGAAAAATTAAATAGGCGCATTCCGGTTTTTGAAGGTGCTGACCAAACCTTGGTGCGTGGAAGGAAGAAGAAATATCCGAAGCATGTTCATGGGGAAGACGGGTTAGGAAATACTCTTCAGTTTGAACCAACCATCAAAGCATCACAAGGAAATGCAGTAGATTTCATTATCGATCAAGTGAAAACCAGACCGCATGAAATTACGATTATTGCAGTTGGACCACTGACTAACATCGCATTGGCGATTAAAGAAGCCCCAATGATCATGTCATTAGTAAAAGAGGTCGTTATTATGGGCGGTGCCGTAAACGTACCAGGAAATGTAACGCCCTATGCTGAAGCGAACATAATATCAGATCCTGAAGCAGCTGATCAGGTATTTGCTTCAGGACTGCCAATCACCCTAGTGGGGCTTGATGTGACACTCCAAACATATCTGTTGAAATCGAAGCTCGATGATTGGCGGGCCACTGGTAAGGAAAGCGCCAAATTTTTAGCGGAAATGACCGATTATTATATGAAAGCATATGAAAATTCCCATCCAGGCTTAGGCGGTTGCGCCCTTCACGATCCGCTTGCTGTCGGGGTTGCGGTTGATTCAAGTTTTGTGAATGCAGAACGGATGAACGTCAAGGTGGTGACCGAAGGTGAAGAAACAGGCAAGACAATTGGCCAAAAGGATGGCGAATCTAGAATCCGCGTCTGTACAAATGTTGAAAGTGGTCGGTTTTTGAAACATTTTTTGGAACGGGTTATATGACTAAGCAACGTAATTGAATCATGTATTAAGTATAAAGGCCATCACTTTTCCAAAAACCTATGGGAAGAGATGGCCTGTTTCTGTTGGATAGACCCATTCTCGCTATATGACGTATTCCTACGCCGAAATAATAGACCGAAAAAAGAGGAATCAGTTCAAAATATCTTTGTAAAAAAGGTCCCCCGTTCAATCGGATGTCCATTTTTGAATGATTTGGGGTCGATCATTTCTAAAGGCGAACAGTATGGAAACGTTTGATTTTCAGGCTTTAATCAAACGTTTGATTAATTGACTAAAAGAAGTCTAAAGTCCCTATCATTAGGGTGTAAACCATATTATTGGATAATGGTTCGGGAATATTAGGTATAAGGAACCTTTTTTACCATAAAAAGTAAAAAGTTAAAATAAAACTAAAAAACGGGTTTAAAGATTTGTAAAAACAGGTACATAGACTTTCGTAATGCCATATTTAGGTTTTTTTGTATAATCATAATTTACCATTTTTCGACTTTGCGCTTATTTATATGGCAGAAAATGTATGGTTCTATTAAAATGTACTATATAAGATAAAAGGAGGGTTTTTTCTATGTCACAAATTCGTGTAACACCTTCGGAACTGAAAGATGTAGCTAGACAATACGATAATGAGAGCCAACAAGTAACGGATATGATTGGTCGTTTAGATAGAATGAGAGATCATTTAACTGGTATTTGGGAAGGTTCTTCCAGTGAGGCTTTCGTAGGCCAGTACGAAGAATTAAAGCCTTCATTCATGGATATGGCACGTTTGTTGAATGAAGTTTCTCAACAATTGAATAAATCAGCTCAAATCCTTGAAGACACGGATAATCAGATTGCTAGTCAAATTCGCGGATAATCATTAGGTCAATGAGATAAAGAATTTTCTAGGAAAAAGCGCCGCGACTCTTTATGAAGATCGTGGTGTTTTTTTGCTTTAAAAGAGGTGGTTTCCATATATATTCAACTGACGATCGATTTAAAAAGGTATACAGGGGAAGTGTTTGATTTGCAAGTGTCGAATTACCGCTCCATCAAGAAGGTTGTGGAAATAATATGGCAGGTAAAGGGTATTGCCAGTGCACCTAAAGAAGGCTATTGGGTGCGGGTCCAGAATAAAGAGTTCGTATGTTCAGGTTATGAAACCCTGCTTGATAGCGGAATTACGACGGGGGACCGCCTTGAGATCCTCTAATGGATTAAGTGTGGACTCTTTATAGGAAAAAAGTCTAAAGCCCTTTAGCAGGGGTAAAGGAGTTACATATAATGGATGAGAAAAAATCCTCATATCTGAAGAAAAAAACAGAAGCTGAAATGATGAGGGATGATAAGGGGCATTCGTTCGTTTTCCAACGGGCAAAACTATCGATGCAAGACCCACTGGAATTACAGCTTATTCATGAAGCGGATGATGCTCTCCAGAAACATATAGAAGTGACAGAGGACGAGGTGCAGATCAGAGTAAATCCACCAGCCTCTTTTTTTGTTTTTTCAAAAGCTAAAGATAAAAATCCATTGAGTAGATGGTTAGCGTCTTATCAAATCTTGAAGAAAACCAGGAATCATGAATTGAGTCGCCTGCAACTAGTCGTCTGTCCAGAAAATATCATCTTTGATTCAAGCTTGGCCCCATATTTCCTGCATTATGGCGTAAAAGACAGTTTGCCTCCTTATGAGAATGATCAAGATGAGCTATTTAAAGAAACGAAGGCAACGATTTCAGCGCTTGTGGATGGGCAGTATACATTCGAAGAGTACCTGCATTACCATAAAACACTGAAACTATCGAATGAATCACAAAGTATATTGTTTTCGGGAACTTGGGATGAGCTTTCCATGGTCATTCAAAATCGGATAGATGCTTTAGAGAAGGAAGAAAAAGCATTTGTGCATATCCCTGAAAAGAAGTGGAAAACGGGCTGTTATACACTTTGGGGTACGGTGATCGTTCTAGTGCCACTGCTGTTGTTCACGATTTACACACTATTTTTCTCCCACCCTAAGCAGGAAGCATATGTAGCAAGCGGTGAAAGCTTCTTAAAACAAAAATACAGTGAAGTCATTGACCGTTTGGAAAACTATGATCCGAAAAAAATGCCGTATGTCGTTCAGTATGAACTGGCGAAGTCCTACGTCACTTATGAGCCGTTAGATGATGTCAGGAAGAAGAATGTAGCAAATGCAATCACATTGCAAACCGATAGTCAGTATCTTCTATATTGGATTTATATAGGCAGGGGCATGAACGAGGACGCGATCGATTTGGCGAGAATCATGGAGGATCGTGAATTGATTATGTATGGGCTGGTAAACCAGAAAGAACAAATTAAGTTGGACGATAACCTTTCAGGGGAAGAAAAGGAAACGCAAATTAAAGAAGTTGATACTGAGTTGTCCCAATATGAAAAGGAAATAAAGGAATTGCAAAAGCAAATGGAGGAACAGCAAGATCAGAACCAGCCTTCAACAGAATCGAAAATAGAGGATAAAGGCGCAGCGGAGGCAAAACCTGCTGTAAAAGAAGAAGCGGAAAAGGAATCTGCTTCCAAGGATTCCTCCAATAAATCATCTGAAGAAAAAGAGAAAAGCAAAGAGTGAGCAATGGGCCTTTTTGCGGAGGTGAGATTTAATGAGTTTATTATGGATTTATTCTAAGGAGACCTACCAATCCTTTACAATCAAGGACGATCATAACGGTCCAATTACGATTGGGCCATCAAAACAGGATACGATCACGGTTTATTCCATTCCCTTTGAACATGGTTCCATCAAGCTAAAAAAACAGGAAGGACTTGATGGATATGAGGTGTTTAGAGAGGACAAGAAGCTTGGCGATGTAAAGCCATTCCAAAGCTTCACCTTTCATGAAGGAGAAGAAACGGTCGGGATTTTTTATACAGCAGGGGAATTGGAAGAAAGCCTCTATTATATAGGCAATTTGAAAGAAATCACTTTATCGGCCAAGGTGGGGGCGACTATTTGTAAAGAAGGACCAGTTTCAGGCAATGGATTTTCCTTTTTGCTTCATAAAGGGCAGTGGCTTCTCAAGCCAAAGGAAAATAGCACGATATTCCTGAATGGTGAAAGGGTGACGAAGACTGTTCCCATTCAAAATGGTGACCTGATTTGCTGGCCGAATATGGCGCTGAGGTTGGTTGAAGGCGACTTATTGATGATTCACTGTGCCGAGAGCTATGAAACATCTTTATCTAAAATGAAGAAGCCAATTTCTGAAATGAAAAAAAACTATCCACAATATCGCAGGACACCAAGGATGATCTACGAATTGCCGGATGAGAAAGTGACAATATCTTTTCCGAGCCAGGAATCGGAAGATAATAATAGAGGGTTATGGCTAATCCTTATGCCGCCTTTAATGATGTTAATCGTCATGGGGGTCATCACGGTCATTCAGCCTCGGGGCATTTTCATCATCATATCGATTGTGATGTTCACAACGACTTTAGTTACCTCGACTGTACAATACTTTAAAGACAAAAAGAAGCAAAAATCCAGAGAAGAAAAACGCCAACGTGTATATACCAGGTATCTAGAGCAGAAGAGGGAAGAATTGCAAGAGCTGTCTGAGACACAAAAGAATGTGCTTTTCTATCATTACCCTTCCTTTGAAAGGATGAAGCTTCTCACTGAAAGTATCAGCGACCGTATATGGGAGCGAACTTTGGAAAGTGAAGATGCCCTGCACTTTAAGATCGGAACGGCGAAAATACCCTCAAGTTATGAGGTATCGGTAAATAGTAGCGATATGTCCAATCGGGATATAGATGATTTACTTGAGCAGTCGCAAGAACTTGTGGATGTATACAAAAACCTGGAAGATCTTCCGTTATCCATCGATTTATCAAGCGGATCGATGGGCCTGGTCGGAAAGGAATCGATTGTTAAACGGGAGCTGCAACAATTGATTGGGCAGCTGGCCTTTTTTCATAGTTATCATGATGTTCGATTTGTGGCCATTTTTCCGGAAAAGGATTACCAAGACTGGGAATGGATGAAATGGCTCCCTCATTTTCAATTGCCGCATGCCTATGCAAAAGGCTTTATATATAATGAGCAATCACGTGACCAGATACTGACCTCGATTTATCAGCTATTGAGGGAAAGGGATTTGGATGAGAACAAAGGGAAAGTGAGATTTACTCCCCATTTTGTCTTTATTGTCACGGATCGTAATTTAATTGCGGAGCATGTCATATTGGAATATTTAGAAGGTAAAACAGACGATTTAGGTATCTCGACGATTTTTGCAGCGGATGCAAAAGAAAGTTTGACTGAAAATGTCCATACGCTTGTGAAGTATATAAATGATCTTGAAGGTGAAATTCTCATCCAGCAAACGAAGGCGGTTCATACTCCTTTTAAACTTGATGCCCATTCAAAAGAAGGGAATGAGCGATATGCACGTACGCTGCGTTCACTAGATCATCAAAAAGGCATGAACAATTCCATACCGGAAACGGTATCATTTCTGGAATTATTGAAAGTTCGTGAAGTGGAAGATCTGCCTATTAGCCAAAACTGGCGGACCAATCAGTCTTCCAAATCCTTGGCTGTTCCCATTGGATTGAAAGGGAAAACGGATAGGGTTGAATTGAACTTGCATGAAAAGGCCCATGGCCCCCATGGATTGGTTGCTGGGACGACAGGGTCGGGGAAAAGTGAATTACTGCAAACCTACATCCTATCATTAGCCGTTCATTATCATCCGCATGAAGTTGCTTTTTTGCTCATTGATTATAAAGGTGGGGGAATGGCACAGCCATTCAGGCAGATTCCGCATCTGCTCGGAGTCATTACGAATATCGAGGGAAGCAAGAACTTCAGTGCCAGGGCACTAGCCTCCATCAATAGTGAATTGAAGAAACGCCAGCGCTTGTTCGATCGATATGAAGTCAATCATATCAACGATTACACGGACTTATACAAAGAAGGCAAAGCGGATGAACCGTTACCGCATTTATTTTTGATATCAGATGAGTTTGCGGAACTTAAAAACGAAGAACCGGATTTCATCCGTGAATTAGTGAGTACGGCGCGTATTGGACGGAGCTTGGGAGTTCATTTAATTCTTGCTACACAAAAGCCGGGCGGTGTAATTGATAACCAGATTTGGAGCAATGCCCGTTTTAAAATTTCCTTGAAAGTGCAGGATGCCAATGATAGTAAGGAAATTCTTAAAAATAGTGATGCAGCAAATATTACTGTCACCGGACGGGGATATTTGCAGGTAGGAAATAACGAGGTTTATGAATTGTTCCAGTCTGCGTGGAGCGGTGCACCATATTTAGAGGATACGGTTGGATCTGAGGATGAAGTGGCACTTGTCACGGACCTCGGCCTTGTTCAAATCTCAAATGTATCGGAACAGATCACTAATAAGAAGAGAGAAAAGATTAGTGAAATTGAAGCCGTGGCAGATCGAATTGTGGCGACACAGGAAGTAATGGATATTAAGAAGCTGGCAAGCCCATGGCTGCCGCCTCTTTCAAATCGTTTATCGAGAAATGCTGAAAGAAGCTTGACGAGCAATCAATTCCACTTGGGAATGAAGGATGAGCCCGAATTGCAGCTCCAGACAAATTATGTATATAACTGGATTGAAGATGGAAATGTTGGGGTTTTTGGTTCTTCCGGATACGGCAAATCAACCACCGTTTTGACACTTCTTTTTAGTTTTGCAGATCAATTCAGTCCAAAAGAGCTGCATTATTATATTTTCGATTTCGGGAATAGCGCTCTATTGCCAATGCGACAGCTGCCTCATACAGGGGAATACTTCAGGTTCGATGAGTTAAGGAAAATTGAAAAGTTCATGTTATTCATGAAGGGGGAAATGGAAAGGCGTAAGCAGCTTTTTTCAGAAAAGGAGCTTAGTAACATAAAGCTTTATAATGCATTAGTGGAAGATAAATTGCCGATTATTTATATCGTGGTCGACAATTTCGACTTAGTGAAGGATGAGATGCAAGACCAGGAAGCGCAATTCGTTCAGTTTGCACGTGATGGACAATCACTTGGAATATTCATGATCTTAACGGCAACGAGAATCAATGCGATTCGCCAGCCGTTAATGAATAGCCTTAAGACGAAGGTCGTCCATTACTTAATGGACAGTTCGGAACAATATTCAGTTTTGGGGAGAACCCCTTATGAAAATGAACCTGTTCCGGGTAGGGCGTTGGTGAAAAAGGACCAAACCTATCTAACGCAGGTTTATCTACCGGCCGATGGTGCGGATGATATAGCCGTCTTGGAAGAAATGAAACAAGCCGTGGCAGAACATAAGGTTACATATAAGGAAACAGCCAAACCGCCGGCGATTCCGATGTTACCGGCACATCTTGATTCCAGAAGCTTCAAGAGTTACTGCTCACAAGCCATTAAGAAGGATTCCATTCCAATCGGGCTTTCAGAGGAAAGGGTTGCACCTGTTTTTGTGGAGATGAATTCCAATCCATTCCTGCTTGTCGTAGGACAGTCACGTAAAGGGAAAACGAATGTCCTTAAAGTGCTCTTGGAATCGATGCTTACACAGGAAATTGGGGAAATTGGTTTATTTGACGGAGTTGACCGGGGTCTATCTTCTTATGCTTTAGAGGAGAAGGTGAGCTATGTGGAAACAAAAGATCAGATAACCGAATGGCTCGACCATATCTCTGAAATATTTGAAGAACGTGAACGAAGTTATCTAGCGGCATTGGAAAATAAACCGATGAAGCAACTGGAATTCCCTCGGATCTTGTTTGTCATAGACAGCATTCCAAGGATCCAGCAAACGATAGACGGCAGGATTCAGGATAAGATCAGCAGTTTGATGAAACAGTACAGCCACCTCGGGTTTAGTCTGATTGTCGCTGGAAATGCCAACGACTTCACGAAGGGGTATGATTCTTTGACAACCGAACTGAAACAAGTCAGACAGGCTGTTTTGCTTATAAAAAAATCGGACCAAAGCTTGTATACCCTCTCCTATTCCAGAAAAGAAGAAGAAATACAGCCGGGTTACGGATACTTTGTGCTGAATGGCCAGGAGAGTAAAATCCAAATACCACTAAGTGAAGAAAGAAGGAGAGTGCAAGAGAGTGTCTGAAAAAATAAAACCGATGCTATTAATCGGTAAAATACTGGTGATCTTAGCGCTGCCGATCTTGTTTTTTTCTTATATTGGCCAAAATCCAATGAAAAAGACAGAAACGGCTTCTCGTGAAATCGCCATTGTAAATGAAGATAATGGCACTGAATTTAATAATAATCCTATTTTCGTGGGCTCAGAGCTTGTTACTACATTGGACAAGGATTCTGAATATCAGTGGTTTGTGGTTAATAGAAGTACGGCGGAAAGTGGGCTTGCAAATGAAAAGTATGATGCAGTAATATATTTTCCATCCGATTTTTCAGAGAATATTTATACGTTCGATGATGAACAGCCTGTCAAGGCGGGGATAAAATACAAGGTACAACCTAGTTTGAATGCAGAGAACATGGAAAAGGTACAAAAGGAATTAGAGAAGACAAAGAGTAAAATGAATAAGCATATTTCAACACAGTATTGGAGCTATGTTTCCCAATCGGTAGAGGACATCCGTAAGAAGTTCGATAATGTCCTTGCTAAAGAAATCGCTTTTCAAAACACGATGTATGAGTTTTATACTCCAAGCTCGGAAAGCCTTGCCGGCGAAATCAAGCAGCATAAGGACATGCTTGAAGGAGTCTTTGCCCAAACGAAGGATGCTGGTAAAACGAGTAATGAAACAATGGATGAAATAGGGAACACCAAGACTCAAATGGCTTCCTTTGTAGAAGATGTAGTTTCTTTTGAGGAATATCAAAAAGCTCAAAGTATTCTTTTTGAGAAGGCTTCGGCTCAAAATCAGCAACTTGTCAATGAGAGTGTTCAATCATATGACAAGGTGCTGAATGAAGGGAACCAGTCGATACCGGAGATTCAGCAAGGGATGAATACGAAATACAGCCTTAATGATCAAGGCATTAGTGAGAATGTTGGTATCATGCAGCAGAAGATTGATTCCAGCAGTAATGAATTGGAACAATTTTCGACAAACATGAAAGACAAACAAGTAGAACAAATTGCGAAAATCACCCAAGATCAACAAAGCTCGATTGAACGATTGAAACAATCGGAAGAGGCGGGTCTTGATAACCTTCAGTCTACCTTGCTTGTGCAAAGAGGGAATCTTGCAAGCAGCTCTGGTGATGGGGAAGTCATTGGTGAAGGAACGACGCCTATAGAAGATATCGAAACGGAAACGGGCAAAGATGAATCGGTTGCTGCACCTGAAAAGAAGGACCCGATTGATGAACTGTCGCTACAGGTACTGCTGGATCAAATCACTGGGATCAACACGGCACTTGAAAGTTTGGTGCCGGCAGAAGGAAGTGAAGGAGCTGCTGAACAAATCAATATCCTTACAGCAGAACTCCAAACGGAAATCAATAATCTCAGCGGAACGGTAAACGGAAGGACAGGAAATTATAACCAAGTGATAACTGAGTTCAATACACTGGTAGATTCGTATAATGAGCTGCTGGCACAGTTTACGCAATTACAAGCTGATTATAATGAACTCGGCACGAATTATAAGGATTTAGGTGACCAATGGAAAAAGTCACAGGAAGATATTCGAAAATTACAGGACATCCAGAGTATGACAATCGATGAGGCCATCGCAGAAATCAAGACTCTCGAACAGTCACTTCTTGGAAAAGTGGGGGGAGAAAGGCGAGCGGTGCTGGTGAGGGCCTTTGAGAATCCTATCACCAATCGGGATTCAACTACCCTCCTTGCCTATTACGGTTCACTCTCATCTTATGGGGAATTGGCTGAAAGAGTCACGGAAGCAAATGTAGATAAGGTATTTGCAGCCAATATAAAAGAATTGGAAAACTTGAAAAATGGGGTTTCCGGAAACGTAGATGAAGAAGCGAAACTCGTTAAAGCCAGCTTAGCAGGAGTCAATGAGAACTTCGGCATGTTCTCAGAGTCCATTAAGGGCTATATGAAAGAATATGATGCCAACGTTGAAACGGGGCAGAAAGCCACTTTAGCTGAATTAGTGGCAATTACCGGCAAGGCTCAAGAAGTGTCTGCCAATTTGTCAGATCATATGGAAATTCCTGAAATGGAGGCTGAACCTCCAGTTAATCTTGATGGAGAAATGTTTGTATCACTTCAAGACAATACGGCAACAACTGTCGGCTTCATTTCCGAACTTGTCAATTCTGTAGCGGAACGACAGGACACGGTCACGAAGGATACAGCTGACCTGCAAGCGAAAGTGGGGTCAGTACAGGAAAGGGCCGATCAGCTTAATGACAATTGGTCCCAAAATGTAGACTCAACCGAAAGAATCAAGACGGATGTATATAGTGTCTTGAATAATACTCTAGTCGATGATCAGCAGAATGGGTATGTGTACGAATATTTAGCGAATCCCGTACAAATCAGCGGGGAAGTCCTTCATCAGGAAAAGGTTAATATCCCGCCGATCGTCATGTTGGTGATCATTCTCATCTCTGGGTTATTGATTGGTTTCTTCCTGCATCATTACGAAACCATTCCAATGATGGTCCATGCGGCCTTGTTTACCTTATTGAACCTGATCGTAGGTTTAATCATCAGCATGTATGGTTTGAAGATCTATCCGCTGGGAGATATGCAGGAGATTAAATGGACCGTATTCACCGTCCTGCTTTTATTCTTCTGTGCAGCGTTTACCCGACTAGCGTTCTCGATTGGGCCGTTTGTCGGCGCTATCCTGGTGATTGGTTTGATCAGTTTCTTTACCATTCCATTATTGGATTTAATCATGCCTAATTTCAATGTAGACCACCCGGTTGCGGACGTATACATGTCCATACAATTCGGTAATCAGTCGGCATTCATTCCGGCTAGTATCATCTTGATTGTGCAGACGCTTATTGCAACGATCATCCCATATATGGTGAAGCGTCTTACAGAAAGAAGAGCAATGGCCCATGAAGTGGAATAAATATGTAGTGCCTGTCTTGCTCATCCTGTTTTTTAGCCATGCACCTCATGGCGGGGCGGTAGAGGAACCCATGGTGGAGCCTAATGAATATCATGAAAAGGATATTGATATTCAAACGGAGTATTTCCATGAAGAAGGATTGTTGGAACAGAAGCGGAAACTGCCTGAAGAACAAAAGGACCTCACTTTTGAAAGAGGGAAATATGATGCCGTTGACTCGGTGAAGGACTCACTGTTTCTGTCTCCTGTAACGGAGAATCAGAATAATACCATCGCTTCAAAATCAGAACAGCTTGGATTATTCTCGGAAGCCGCCATTCGAACAAGAAGCGAAAAAGAAACAGAGCCTTCCCTTAATTTTGACCTGACGATATTGCTCGGCATCATTTTGGCACTTTTGGTCGTTTGTTTGTTTTTTATCCTTATCCCGAAAATGGGGAAGCTGAATGGTGATGTTAATCGAAAATGAAAACAGCCCGATTCCTGGCATAAGTCAGGAATCGGGCTGTTTTGCTACATATCCATAACAGTTTTAATAAGCCCTAAAAGAAGGGCGGCTGCGAAGATTAAAATGAAAAATTTTTTATACATGATCAGTACCTCTTATATCTTATGAGTGGATTGCATTCATTTTAGCATAAACAAGACAGAAAGGAGGTCTCCTTAAAATGTACTGATCGGTGGGGCGTGGCTTCATTGCCTTGATGATCGGTGCAGAAAATTATGAAAAGGTGGACCATTTATTGGAGTTTGCCTGCCGTTTTTTTATGGCTTTTGGACGTTGATTTCCGCTCAAGAAACTCGCTTTCCGCGGGTGGTCAGGGAGCCTCCTCGGCTTGCGCCTGCTGGGTCTCACTAGACCCGCATTTCTAAGCAGGAGTCCCGTACCTTTCTCTTCAATCGACTTTGTTATAACAATTAGATAGTAACCATACCTGAGGACTGGCGGGCATATGTGTCAGATGCATATCATCTGCGCAGTCATCATGGTGTAAAAAATAGATATCCGAAATACAAAAAACGATTTGGCATGTATTCGCAGATGCAAATGAAAAGTAAGGTATTCGTTGGACTACATTAAGGGGACTCAAAAATAGTCGATACAGACGATGCTCATTTCGCTTTTAATAATTAAAAGAAGATGGCCAATAGGGCATGGCTTAACATAGTCGATCGTAGAGCCTATTTCTCTTAAACCTGGCCAAAATTGTGTTTCAAAAAGGGGTTCGGAATTTTTTAATTCCGAACCCCTTTTGTCTACAAACTTAGATGCGCCGATTAATTGGCGTATCCTCCTATCGTGTTATTTGAACAAGTCAGGATAAACAGTCTTTGCTGCGAGTTCAACAGCTTCCCCGACCCTTGGTCCAGGACGTGACATGATATTTTCATCAAGTAAATGGACATCATCGTTCTTCACCGCATCGATATCTTCCCAGCCCTTACGCGATTTAATTTCACCAACAGCATCATCTGCATACGTGGCGGTGGTGATGATGGATTCAGGGTTCCTTTTGACGATTTCTTCATCAGATACTTTAACCCAGCCTTTTTGGTCATCAAAGATGTTTTTTATGCCGGCAGTGTCCATGATTTCATTTTGGAAGGTCTCCGATCCTGTTGTATAGATTTCCGGAGCAGGGCTAATCTCAAAGTATGTTTGCTCCTTTTCATCTAAGGTTTTCACTTTTTCTTCGACATTTGTAATTTGGGATTTGATATCTTTCACTAATTCATTCCCTTTTTCGGCGACACCCATCACTTTAGCAATCTGCCCGATATCACCATATACATCATCGAAATTTGCCGCAGATTTAATGATGAATACAGGGATACCGGCATCTTCAAGTGGTTTCAGTGCCGTTTCATCCCCAATGGTATAAGCAATGATGGCATCAGGTTTCAAGGCAATGATTTTTTCTGCATTAATGTTAACGGAGTCTGAAACATGTTCGATATCCTTCGCTTCCTCTGGATAATTATCGAAGTCTGTCACGCCAACGACTTTATCACCCTGTTCAAGGGCAAATAAGATTTCCGTATTGCTTGGCTGAAGTGAAACGACCTTTTCCGGGATTTTCTCGAATTTTATTTTCTTACCAGTATCATCCGTAACGGTATAATCCTTGATTTCTTCGACCTTTTTACTATCTTTATTATCCTTTGAGGATTGATCATTGTTCACTCCGCATCCGGTGAGGAATAGCGTAAGCATCAGCATGGAAATCCAACTGAATCGTAGGGTTCTCTTCATTATTTATTCCTCCGTTTTCTTTTTCATTGGTTTGGTTGGGTATGATTTACTTATAAAAGGAATCTCCTCGATCCCCTGTTGCTTATTGACGTAGACTGCCATCACGAATAATACATTTGCAAGCAAGTGAGCGTAATCAAAAAGAATTCCTGGAATTTTCTTTTCTAGACTTACCTTGTGTAAAGCTCGCACGGACTTTTTGGCCTCACTGCGGCAAGTATGCAAAGTACATGCAGCGGTTGATCCTTGTGGAAGGACGAATGTTTCGATTCGATCCCTCACTTCAGCGACATACCGGTCGTAGATTGCACTTAAACGGTCGAGATCATCGCCGGTAATGGCTAAATTCCCACGGACTGAGCCGTTTAAATGGTAAACCATGGGCAATAATTCCATTAAGTCACGGTATACATCGGGGACGTCCTCAGTAAGCGAGGCGGCCAAGCCGATCTGTGTCGTCAATGAGTCTGTGCGGATTTCAAAATCGACGGTCGATACGGACTCACGCATGTATGGGTAGCATAAAAAACGAAAGTCTTTCTTTGCCATAAATCTTCCTCCTTTTACGTATTGGGTGAATGACCTCCGTATTGCTTTTCCCAGCAAGACAAATAGCCGACCAAGAGTTTTGGTCGGCTTCGGGCATCTATGTATCTGTAGTAGAAAAAGATGGGAGGGCCGTACAATCTCCTATCTTCCGAAGAGCATAATACGATGAAAAAAGGCAGGTCTCCTGGCTCGTGCGTCATTTTACTCTAAGAACCTTCCCATTTGGGTTAAATGGCCGGTAATCGGCGAGCGATTACAACCTCAAATAGTGGTAAACATCTTATTTCATTAGCACTTACAGTTGCGGAAACAGCTTCGGTTTTAAACCGAATTCCCTATTAAGCTGACAATGCAGCACCTTTTTCTGCAAGATTCATATTCACTTAGCAACAGTTTACCATACCTTTTTTCAATAGACTGCATTAATATTTTTGGACAAATTCGTTTATGGTTTACCGAATATCTAGTAAACTTACAATGTAAGGTTTAATTGGAGCTTAATGTAAAATTTTGATATAGAAAAAGGTATGAAATCATGGTGATACTGTGAATCCCGGGAGGTAGAGAATGATTTATAAGCAGGTCAATCAAAAACTGGAAATGGTTCTGGGGAACATCGAAAAGGTGATTATCGGAAAACGGGATATAGCAGAACTAAGTATCGTGGCACTCCTTTCCGGTGGACATGTTTTATTGGAGGATGTTCCGGGCGTAGGGAAGACAGTCATGGTAAGGGCACTGGCAAAATCTATAGGTGCAAGCTTTAAGAGAATTCAATTCACACCTGATTTACTTCCTTCTGATGTTACTGGTGTTTCGATCTTCAATCCTAAGGAACAAGAATTCATTTTTAGGCCAGGTCCGATAATGGGACATATTATTTTAGCCGATGAAATTAACCGGACCTCGCCGAAAACTCAGTCTGCATTACTTGAAGCCATGGAAGAGGCAAGTGTGACGATTGATGGTGTCACAAGGAGATTGGAGAAGCCGTTCTTCGTAATGGCGACACAAAATCCGATCGAATACGAGGGGACGTATCCGCTTCCGGAGGCTCAATTGGATAGATTCCTATTAAAAATGAAAATGGGCTATCCGGGTGTGGAAGAAGAGATAGAGGTTCTTAATAGAGCTCAATACACGGTACCGCTTGATGAGCTGGAAGCCGTCATCACCTTGGATGAATTGATAGAATTACAGGCTGAGGTAAAAGCTGTGATAGTGGATGACACAATAAAACGATATATTGTTGAATTGGCGAATCGAACACGTACGCATGAAGGGGTCTATTTAGGTGTAAGCCCGCGTGGATCGATAGCCTTGATGAAGGCAGCCCAGGCTTACGCGCGGGTCCAGGGCAGGGACTATGTTCTGCCGGACGATGTTCAATATTTGGTGCCATTCGTATTTTCCCACCGGCTTATTTTGAAACCTGAAGCGAAGTATGAGGGCTTCGATGCTGGAATGGTGATACATGAAGTTGTGGCGACAACACAGGTGCCTGTAAAGCGGGCTATGACCTAATGCGCAAATTCATCAACATTTTAAGGGGAAATATGAGTGTGGTCGGACTTGTATTACTCTTGACGGTTTCCTTTTGCTATGCAATGTTTCAAGGTGGTTTTGTCAGTTGGTTCATTTTTTATTCATTTTTGCCGTTTTCTGTGTACGCTTTGATTCTGCTGTTTTATCCGCTGCATGATTTGATCGTTGAGAGAAAGATCAATAAAAGGGAATGCCAGGCCGGCGAATCTGTTGAAATAGCATTGACGTTTACCCGTAAAAACCGGCTGCCCCTACTATTTATGGTGGTAGAGGAGGAATTGCCTCAGCGTCTGGAAGATAGGGGATTTCAAAGGAAAATCATTATCTTTCCGGGATTCAGGCGTACCTTCTGCATGTCATATACCTTGGAAGACATGGAGCGTGGAGAGCATTCGTTTCAATCGATCCGCTTTTGGGTTGGGGATTTTTTCGGGTTAGTCGAAAAGGAAGCGATATATAGTTCACCTCTGAAAATAACTGTTTTTCCTCGTTATCATGAGCTTGCCTACAGTGATCTTGATCGAGTGTTCAATCAGGGGGCAGTGGTTTCAACAAAGAAAACACAACGGGAACATTCAGTGGTATCCGGAGTAAGGGAATATCATCCAGGCGATCAGTTGTCATGGATTAATTGGAAGGCGACGGCCAGAACGAGTGAAATCATGACGAAGGAATTCGAAGTGCAGAAAAACCGGGATGTATTCATCATGCTTGATGAAAAGCCGTCGGATTTATTCGAAGAATCCATTGTGATGGCTGCTTCCGTTGCTCACGCCATGTTAAAGAAAGGCATGGAAATTGGGTATGTGAGTATGGGGTCGAGGATGATCATACCGGCAGCAGCGGGCAATTACCAGAAACGAAGGATTTTTTACAGACTTGTTAAAGAAGAGCCGAGTGCAGTAAACGCATTGAATGAAAATGTCAGGAAGGGAATTCTTCCGGCAAACGCTGCTGTGATATTCATCGTTTCAGACTTAACTTTAGAAAAGGTGGACATATTGAGTGCTTTCCAACCTAATCAGGGATTAATGTTATGTGTTAAGAAACAGGCAAATCTTACTGATGAGGAAAGGTTGTCAAGTTCTGCAGCTGTTTCGAGGGGGATGAAGGTTAGCTTTTTTGAACAGGGCCAACTAAAGTTTGATAGATCAGAGGTGATGGCAAAGTGAATGTCACCACCGAAAAGTTGGAAAGGTTCATGCATGTCTTGATGTATGTATTTGGTCTGTTGTTGATTACTGAATGGTTAAGGCCTGTCGATAAACTCACCGATACAGGTAATATCATCATTTTTATTTTATTTTTGCTCTATTCCCTGCTGCTGCATTATTTCCGCCTACATTGGTCAATCCGAGTTATTCTCAATAGTGCTTATATAATGATTTCATTACAGTTCCTCCATTCAATAGACGCTTTATTTCAATTGTCATGGCTGAAAGGGTTTCTAGCGGATTTTAAGGGCAATCTTGGTTTTATATATGATGGGAATTGGGAGTTGATCACAAATCCATTTCGAACGATGTTATTTTTTGTCCTTCTTTGGCTTGTAACATACTTGATCCATTACTGGGTGATGGTGAGGCAAAGCATCTTTTTCTTTTTTATGTTAACGGTGATTTTTATATCTGTACTTGATACATTCACTCCTTATGCGGGGGATATGGCAATGATTAGAATAATCATCATCGGCTTCTTGATGCTAGGCCTGCTGTCCCTGCTGCGTCTGACGATACAGGAGAGGATCAAGTTTCAGATGGCTTCCATCAATAAGTGGATCTTGATGCTGACCGGCATGATATTGGTAAGTGTCCTTGTTGGTTTCGCTGCCCCGAAGCTCTCTCCGCAGTGGCCGGACCCGGTGCCTTATATTACTTCTTATTCTGATAAAGCGGGGAAAGAAGAAGGAGGTTCGAAGCGTAAAAGTGTGGGATATGATGAAGACGATTCGGAGCTTGGCGGTTCGATAGAGCCGGATAGTTCCATCGTTTTTTATAATAATGCTCCTGCAGGACATTACTGGAAAGTCGAGAACAAGGATATTTATACCGGCAAAGGGTGGGATTCCATACTGGAAACGGACTTTCACACTTTTTCCAACGGACAGGATATGGCATCTTTAGGTCTTCACGACGTTACTGAAGTGGTGAGGACAGAAGGAATGACGGCAAATGTGTCCATGATGGAATCATATTCCCATATCCTTCATCCGCAATCCGGGTATTTAAAAAAGATTGAGGCCAAAAACGGGAAGGATTTCAAATATTATCAGGGAATGGACAAAGTTATTTCCGAACAGGATACTGGCGAACGACTTTCCCTGAAAGAGTATGAGCTTAGCTATGATATGCAGAGTTTTGATATAGCTGAGTTAAGGAAGGTAACGGATCCCGACGGGTCGATGGATTTAATAATGGAAAAAAACACTCAGCTTCCAGAGGGATTGCCAAACCGGATATATGAATTGGCATCCCGGCTTATAAGGAATGAAACGAATTGGTACGATAAAGCAAAAGCTATTGAGGATTATTTTGACGGACCTGAATTCAGTTATTCTAAGGACGATATTCCCTATCCGGAGAGCAATCAAGATTATGTCGATCAATTTTTATTCGAGACACAGATAGGGTATTGTGATAATTTTTCAAGTGCAATGGTCGTTTTACTAAGAGCCGCCAATATGCCTGTAAGGTGGGTAAAGGGTTATACGGAAGGGGAAAAATCAATCCTTGATGGCGAGTCCGTATATAAGGTGACCAATAATAATGCACATTCCTGGGTCGAGGTTTATTTTGCAGGGATAGGCTGGGTTCCCTTCGAGCCGACAAAGGGTTTTGATGGGGAAGTTGAATTTTACGATTCGGAATGGAAACAGGAAGTGAAGAACACTGAAGAAACCCCAATTAATAAAGAGCAAACAAGGAAAGAGGCCAAGGAACTCCATGATACACCTGATAGGGAAACTCGATCACCCTTGAAAACAAGGAACATGGAATGGTTCTTAAAATGGACTGCCATCATACTGTCAGGTGTATTGATACTTGCTTCTATTGGTTATTTCTTCAGAAGGAAGTGGATTCCCCATCTGCAGATTCTTCGTTATAGAAAGAAAACCGGTGCTCATTTCTCGACCGCCTATTTAATATTATTGAAACAGTTAAAACGAGCTGGTTTGGTTCGTCCGGAGGGGCAAACTTTAAGGGAGTACGCCGCCTATGTGGATGCAGTGTACGATACGGATGAGATGAGTGAATTAACGGCTAAATACGAGTTAATGATATATCGTGGAGACGTGGAAGATGGCGATTGGAAACACTTTCAAAAGGGTTGGGAAAGTTTAATGAGAAAAACTAGCTCTTGACCAGGTTTTTATTATATTGATACAATAACAAAAACTAACTTAAACTAATATATCCTTCATATATCCTCGATAATATGGATCGAAAGTTTCTACCGAATCACCGTAAATGATTTGACTATGAAGGCGGATTTTAACAGGAAAGCTGAAAATCTGCCTTCGTCTATACTTTTTCTGTATTTTTGAGGGTGGATTTTTAGTTTTTCTTTTTTTATGATAATATTTTTTATAAGAAATTATCACTCGATTTTATGAGTGAATTACATTGATAGAGGTGACGTTTGTGCCGGGGAAAACAGAATTGCAAAAAAACCAGGAAATGATCGTAGTACTTGATTTCGGAAGCCAATATAATCAATTGATCACTCGTCGTATCCGCGAATTTGGTGTGTACAGTGAGCTTCATCCTCATACAATTACTGTAGAAGAAATCGAGAAAATGAACCCAACGGGAATTATTTTCTCAGGTGGTCCGAACAGTGTTTATGATGCAAATGCATTTGGTTGTGATGAACGCATATTCGAAATGGGCCTTCCGATTTTCGGTATTTGTTATGGAATGCAGCTTATGACTAAACACTTTGGCGGTAAGGTGGAGCCAGCGAAAAACCGTGAATACGGAAAAGCGACACTTTCCATTCAAAATGAGTCTAAGTTATTCAGCGACCTGCCGAAAGAACAAATCGTCTGGATGAGCCATGGTGATTTAGTGGTGGAAACGCCTGAAGGTTTTAAAGTTGATGGGACAAACCCGTCTTGCCCAATTTCGGCTATGAGTGACGAGTCACGTAAATTGTATGCCGTGCAATTCCATCCCGAAGTCCGTCATTCGGTATACGGGAATGACATTTTGAAAAATTTCGTATTCGGCGTTTGTGGCTGTAAAGGTGACTGGTCGATGGAGAACTTCATTGAAATAGAGATGGAGAAAATCCGCCAAACGGTCGGAGATAAAAAAGTGTTATGCGCATTGAGCGGCGGTGTGGATTCATCCGTAGTTGCTGTATTGATCCATAAAGCGATTGGCGACCAGCTGACATGTATTTTCGTTGATCATGGATTACTTCGTAAAGGGGAAGCCGAAGGTGTAATGGAAACATTCAGTGAAGGCTTCAATATGAACGTAATCAAGGTTGATGCAAAAGACCGTTTTCTATCGAAACTTGCAGGCGTTTCAGATCCGGAACAAAAGCGGAAAATCATCGGTAACGAGTTCATCTACGTATTCGATGACGAAGCAACGAAGCTCGAAGGAATTGATTTCCTTGCACAGGGTACACTTTACACAGACATTATCGAGAGTGGTACGGCCACTGCACAAACAATTAAATCGCATCACAACGTTGGCGGTCTGCCGGAAGATATGCAATTTAAATTGATTGAGCCTTTGAACACTCTATTCAAGGATGAAGTGCGCGCACTTGGAAGTGAAATGGGCATTCCGGATGAAATCGTTTGGCGTCAACCATTCCCGGGTCCAGGTTTAGGTATTCGTGTATTAGGCGAAATTTCAGATGAAAAACTTGAAATCGTTCGTGAATCTGACCATATCTTACGTGAGGAAATTAAAAAGAATGGTTTGGAACGTGAAATTTGGCAGTACTTTACGGTGCTTCCTAACATTCGAAGCGTTGGGGTAATGGGCGACGCGCGTACGTATGATTATACAATCGGAATCCGTGCGGTTACATCCATTGACGGAATGACGTCCGATTGGGCAAGAATCCCATGGGATGTACTTGAAATCATCTCAACGAGAATCGTTAATGAAGTAAACCATGTAAACCGCGTCGTGTATGACATTACGTCTAAGCCGCCTGCAACGATCGAGTGGGAATAGAAGATTAAAATCATCCAATCAGTGAAGGAATTAACCTTCACTGATTTTTTTGGTTAAAATAATTTTTTGAATATGTAGATTACTTACATTTCCCGTATGTTGGCGAATATATAGCCATAATAAGTAAGAGATATATAGCGAAAAGCGAACATTTCCTAAAATTGCATAAAAAATATTCGTTTGGTATATTGACGATTAATTTAGTGATTGGTACACTATACCTATAATAATAAAAAACATAATTGTCGTATAATATTGGGGATATGGCCCAAAAGTTTCTACCAAGCTGCCGAGAACGGCTTGACTACGATGTGTATGGATTGGCGAGTATGGATAAACCGCCACTTCTTTACATGACTGCAGTCAAGCCCCGTTCAAAAGTGAATGGGGCATTTTCTGTTGGCTTATGATTTTATGATAGGGGAGACTCATAATGAAAAATTATTTTCGGTTTAACGAGCTGGGAACTAATTATCGCCGTGAAATACTTGGCGGACTAACTACATTCCTTTCAATGGCATATATCCTGGTTGTTAACCCTGTGATGCTGACTTTACAAAGTATCGAGGACTATCCGGATGAATTGAGAATGGACTACGGAGCGGTTTTTGCAGCTACCGCTTTAGCAGCCGCAATTGGCTCGATATTGATGGGGCTTATAGCCAGATATCCAATCTCGCTTGCCCCGGGCATGGGATTGAATGCTTTCTTCGCTTTTACCGTTGTACTTGGTTTTGGGATTCCTTGGCAGACAGCTTTATCAGGGGTATTGATTTCAGGTATAATCTTCGTTTTGCTTTCCCTATCGGGAATACGTGAGAAAATCATTAATGCAATTCCGGTCGAATTGAAATACGCAGTTGGAGCCGGTATTGGTTTGTTCATTACCTTTGTAGGGTTTCAGAATGCTGGAATCATAACGAATGATGACAGCGTTCTTGTCGGACTGGGCGACTTGACATCAGGAAATACTTTATTGGCTGTGTTCGGAATTGTCGTAACCGTCATTTTGATGACGAGAGGCGTCAAAAGCGGCGTGTTCGTAGGTATGGTCATCACGGCCATTGCAGGAATGATCTTTGGGCAAGTTCCGGTGCCGGAGAAAATAATCGGTGCCGTTCCTAGCATAGCGCCAACATTCGGGGTTGCGTTCGATGCCTTCGGAAATCCCGGTGATCTCTTCACTGGTCAAATGCTAATCGTGATATTGACCTTCTTGTTCGTAGCTTTCTTTGATACAGCCGGGACGTTAGTGGCTGTTGCGCAACAAGCTGGACTAATGAAGGATAATGTTCTACCTAGAGTGGGAAAAGGATTACTTGCTGATTCATTATCCATCGTTTCAGGTGCAATTCTTGGTACATCCACCACGACATCATATGTAGAGTCTACATCAGGTGTTGCTGCTGGTGCTCGAAGCGGTTTCGCTGCTGTAGTGACGGGCTTACTGTTTGTCCTATCCCTTTTCTTCTTCCCGCTTCTTTCAGTTGTGACATCTGCGGTGACTGCGCCGGCATTGGTTATAGTCGGAGTATTAATGGCATCATCACTTAAAAATATTGACTGGCAAAAGTTCGAAATTGCGGTTCCGGCCTTCTTTACGGTCATCATGATGCCTATGACATATTCAATTGCGACAGGTATAGCTTGCGGATTCATATTCTATCCAATCACCATGTCGATGAAAGGTAGAGCTAAAGAGGTTCACCCGATCATGTGGGGTCTTGGAGTCGTCTTCCTGCTATATTTCATTTTCTTGAAGTAATAATGCAAGTAAGAAAGAAGAGTCCCGATTTCGGGGCTCTTCTTTCATGTTGTAAGAGAAAGCTCATATCGTGTATAGTAAAAGGACTAAGTACTAAGTACTTTATCCTGTATGGGGTATAGGGATGACTTTGAGAAAAAAAGAGGGAGAAAAATGAATGGTTTTATCGTTGAAAAGGTTTTGAACAATAACGTGGTGATTGCCACGCATCCGTCGTATGGAGAAGTCGTTTCTATTGGAAAGGGCTTAGGCTTCAACCGAAAGAAAGGCGAAGAGTTAAGTCCGGAACTTGCGGAAAAAACGTTTGTCCTGAAAAATGTTAAGGAACAGGAAAGTTACAAAAAACTTTTGCCGCAGATCGATCAAAATCTTCAAGCTGCCATTATAGAATCCATTCATCTCATTAACGATCGGGTAACTGGGAAACTTAATGAACATATACATGTCGGTTTAACTGATCATTTATTGTTCGCCCTTCAGCGAGTTTCACAAGGAATGACTATCAAAAACCCATTCTTGAAAGAAACGATAACCCTTTATCCTTTTGAACATGATATTGCTGTTGATGTAATTGAATTAATCCAAGATAAGACAGGCATAGGCCTGCCCCAAGGGGAAATCGGTTTTATTACGCTTCATATTCATAGTGCAATATCAAATAAAGACTTATCGGAAGTCAATCAGCATTCGCAGTTAATCTATCATCTTATCCAAGTCGTTGAGGAACAGCTCGACGTACAAATTAATAAGGATAGAATAGACTATTCACGTTTGGTCCGTCATTTAAGATTCATGATAGACAGGGTGTTGGCTGGGGAAAAAGTTGAGGAACCCGAAAAAATAGCAATGCTATTGAAAGAAGAATATCCTCTGTGTTACAATATCTCTTGGAAGCTAATAAAAATTATGCAGCAGAAATTAGGCAAACCGGTTTGTGATGCGGAAGCTGTCTATTTAACGATGCATATCCAACGATTACAAAAGAAAATAAAATAAAAGAACATTAACTTACGTGTTACTGATTCGATCAGGCATAAGTGAGGAGAATGATTGTTATGAAAGAGGGTATTATATACCTGAATTTTCATTTCAATCCTATCTTTGCTTATGCCTTTTTTGTATTTGAATTCTGATGCGTGGGAAGGTGAATACCATCGTTTAATGTAACCGTTTTATTAGCGTGGAAAAAACAGTAAAGAGGAGGAAAGCCTATGTTTAAGAAGTTGTTTGGTGTTTTGCAAAAAATCGGAAAAGCTTTGATGCTTCCTGTAGCCATTTTACCGGCGGCCGGAATTTTGCTTGCGTTTGGTAATGCATTGCAAAACGAAACTTTGTTGGATATCGCCCCGTTTCTTGCGAGTGGCGGAGTGGAAATGGTTGCATCGGTAATGGAGAATGCCGGAAATATTATTTTTGGGAATCTTCCCTTGTTGTTTGCTGTTGGGGTCGCGATTGGGTTAGCTGGCGGAGAGGGTGTTGCCGGCCTTGCTGCGATTATCGGGTTCTTGATTATGAATGTAACGATGGGAACCGTTCTCGGGATTGACGCAGCCGACATTGAGAACAATGGTGCGGTGTATAGCAATGTTCTGGGAATCCCGACGTTGGGAACGGGCGTGTTCGGCGGTATTATTGTCGGTGTCATGGCTGCTGTTATGTATAATAAATTTTATGAAATTGAACTGCCCTCTTATTTAGGATTCTTTGCAGGTAAACGTTTTGTACCAATTGTAACGGCCGCCAGCGCAGTTATTCTTGGGTTATTGATGATTTTGGTTTGGCCGACGATTCAATCGGGGTTAAATTCATTTTCTGAAAATATGTTGGGTGCTAACCTGACTCTGGGAGCTTTCGTGTTTGGGGTTGTAGAACGTGCGTTGATTCCTTTTGGATTGCATCATATTTTCTATTCGCCATTCTGGTTCGAATTTGGCAGCTACATCCCTCAAGGCGGGGGAACGCCAGTCAGAGGAGACCAAGCCATCTTCATGGCACAAATTAAAGATGGTGTACAGAATTTAACGGCAGGTACCTTCATGACTGGTAAGTATCCATTCATGATGTTCGGGTTACCAGCTGCGGCTTTGGCCATTTATCATGAAGCAAGACCGGAAAGAAAGAAAATAGTCGGGGGCTTGATGGCATCTGCGGCACTTACATCTTTCTTGACGGGGATTACTGAGCCACTTGAATTTGCATTCTTATTTGTTGCACCGGTACTTTTCGGGATTCACTGTTTGTTTGCGGGTCTATCATTCATGACCATGCATTTACTGGACGTAAAAATCGGGATGACGTTTTCAGGTGGGTTGATCGATTACGTACTGTTCGGTTTAATTAATCCTCAAACCAATGCATGGATCGTTATTCCGGTTGGTTTGGTCTTTGCGGTTATCTATTACTTTGGATTCCGATTTGCGATAAGGACGTTTAACCTTAAAACTCCTGGCCGTGAAACGGAAGAGGATGAGGAAGCTGAAGGATCTGCAAGTACAGCTGGAAGTCTTCCTGGAGATATTTTGGATGCTATGGGCGGAAAAGAAAACATTTCTCACTTGGATGCATGCATTACCCGTCTTCGTGTATCAGTCAATGACATCGGTAACGTTGATAAAAATAGGTTGAAGAAACTTGGTGCTGCTGGAGTTCTGGAAGTGGGCAATAACATCCAGGCAATCTTCGGACCGCGTTCAGAAACTATCAAGGGGCAAATGAAAGATATCATCGATGGAAAAAGGCCTCGTAAAGTTGAAGCGTCTCCTGAAGTAGGAGTGGAAAAGCAAATTGAGGATGTCGTCCCGAAACCTTTACGGACGGATGAAGTTTCCGAGCGTTTTGTTTCTCCTATTAAAGGGGAATTAAAACCGATCACGGAAGTGCCTGATGCAGTTTTTGCTGAAAAAATGATGGGTGATGGGTTTGCAATTGTACCTGAGGAGGGAGTGGTTGTTTCTCCTGTAGACGGTACTATCGTTAACCTATTCCCGACTAAACATGCAATAGGTATCGTTTCCGAAGCTGGACGTGAAATCTTGATACATGTCGGGATCGATACAGTTAAGTTAGAAGGCAAAGGTTTCGAAGCGCTTGTTGCTCAAGGAGATAAAGTGACAAGTGGACAGCCGCTGCTTAAAGTTGATATAGAGTATGTCAAAAACAATGCCAGCTCTATCATTACGCCAATCGTCTTTACTAACCTTTCCGAAGGTGAAACTGTGAAGATTGAAAAGGCCGGAAATGTAAATAGGGAAGAAGCGGACGTAATTTCCATCAATAAATAATCATTAATAAAAGGAGGGGGGCTATAATCAGCTGCCCTCCTTTTTTGATAATTCATTAGCAGGGTCCGACTTCTATAGAAAGAAAGTGGTTCATGAAAAAAATGAACGGAATTTTAAAAGATTAAATTGACTTATCTATTTGCAAGTGCTAATATATTAAATACACCGCTTGAGATAAAAAGGATAAACAAGCAAATGATAACTTGTTGTTGACTTTATGTTTGAAAGGTGTTACAATAAATGAGTCGCTAAAGAAGCGATGGAAGATATTGCTCTTTGAAAACTGAACAAAACAAAGCGCCAACGTTAAATTTTAAG